>NZ_JBYOKU010000004.1:0-257597 GCF_057799175.1 Pseudomonas sp. 14P5.3.2
TCCTACAGCACGCGGTAGATCCTTCCGGCTGTCACAGCCTGTCGACAGTGCTAAGGTTCTGCCCTGGCTTTTGTACTTTTCCAAGGAAGCTTTTATGCCGGACGCCTCGTCCCTCAATGCTGCATTCATGGTAGTTCAGAGCAATAGTCTGGACGAACTGCGCAGCCTGGTGGTCAGCATTATGCGGCGCTATCCATTGGCGCCCTTGGAGAACGAAATCGCTCTGGTGCAGAGCAACGGTATCGCCCAATGGCTAAAGCTGGCCTTGGCGGAAGACCCTGAAGGGGACGACCTCGGTGGTTGCGGGATAGCCGCTGCGATCGATGTGCAGCTCCCCGGCAGTTTCATGTGGCAGCTCTACCGTATGGTGCTGGGACGAGAAGAAATTCCGGCCAAGTCTCTGCTCGACAAGGCCCCATTGACCTGGCGACTGATGCGTCTGTTGCCGCAAGTTATTGAGCGCCCCCATTTCGAGCCGCTACAACGCTTCCTCACCCATGACACCGATTTGCGTAAACGCTACCAGTTGTCCGAACGCCTGGCAGACCTATTTGACCAGTATCAAGTGTATCGAGCCGACTGGCTTGAGGATTGGGCCGTAGGTCGGCACCAGCTACGCAATGTCAGAGGTGAGGTAAAGCCACTGCCCCCGGTCAGTTGCTGGCAGGCTGAATTGTGGCGTGCCCTGCTGGTGGATGTCGGTGAGCAGGGTATGGCTCAGAGCCGGGCCGGCGTTCACCAGCGGTTTATCGAGCGCATAAACTCTCTTGAGCATGCACCTGCAGGGCTACCCTCGAGAGTGATTGTGTTTGGCATCTCATCATTGCCGGCCCAGGTGCTTGAAGCATTGGCCGGGCTTGCACGTTTCAGCCAGGTGCTGTTGTGTGTGCACAACCCTTGTCGACATCACTGGGCCGATATCGTCGCCGACAAAGATCTGCTGCGCCATCAATACAAGCGTCAGAGTCGCAAGACCGGCATGCCGGCCGCGCTCGATCCTGAAGCGCTGCACCAACACGCTCATCCGCTGCTCGCCGCCTGGGGTAAACAAGGTCGCGACTATATTAATCTGCTCGACAGTTATGATGACCCCAACAGCTATCGTGCGGCATTCCGTGACGGACGCATCGACCTGTTCAGCGAAGCGCAGCCGCAAAACCTGCTCAATCAACTTCAGGACGATATCCTCGAGTTGCGGCCACTCAATGAAACGCGTGAGCACTGGCCCGCCGTCGACCTGACGCAGGATGAGTCGATCCGTTTTCACATAGCCCACAGTGCACAGCGCGAAGTGGAGATTCTCCACGACCAGTTACTCGCACGCTTCAGTGCCAATCCGGATCTGCGTCCACGGGATGTAATCGTGATGGTGCCCGACATCGACAGCTATGCGCCGCATATCCGGGCGGTGTTTGGCCAACTGGATCGGCATGATTCACGCTTCATTCCATTTACCCTGGCCGACCAGGGCCAGCGCGGCCGCGACCCATTGCTGATTGCGGTCGAACATCTGCTCAAGTTGCCGGACAGTCGTTTTCCGGTCAGTGAGATCCTCGACCTGCTCGATGTTCCCGCATTACGTGCCCGTTTTGGCGTGCAGGAGCGCGACTTGCCGACGCTGCATCGCTGGATCGAAGGGGCGGGAGTGCGCTGGGGAATGAACGCCGAGCAGCGTGCCGGTCTGGGCTTGCCGGATGAGCTGGAGCAAAACAGCTGGCATTTCGGCTTGCGGCGAATGTTGCTCGGGTACGCGGTCGGCAGCTCCAATGCCTGCGCAGGTATAGAACCCTACGATGAAATCGGTGGTCTGGATGCCGCGTTGATCGGGCCTTTGGTTGCGCTGCTGGATGCCTTGGAACTGGCCCATCATGAGCTCACTCAGGCTGCTCAACCCAAGGTGTGGGGACAGCGACTGCAAGTGCTGATGCAGCTGTTCTTCAAGGCCAGCAACGAGCACGACGATTATCTGCTCACGCAACTTGAGGAGTTGCGCGAGACCTGGCTGCAGACCTGTGAATCTGTGGGACTGGTAGAAGAATTGCCGTTGACGGTGGTTCGAGAAGCCTGGCTCGCAGGACTGGATCAGGGGCGCCTGTCCCAGCGTTTTCTTGCCGGCGCAGTAAACTTTTGCACGCTGATGCCCATGCGCGCGATCCCGTTCAAGCTTGTCTGTTTGCTGGGGATGAACGATGGCGATTACCCTCGGGCGCAACCGCCGCTGGACTTCGACCTCATGGGCAGCGACTACCGGCCTGGGGACCGCTCCCGGCGCGAGGATGATCGTTATCTGTTGCTTGAAGCGCTGCTGTCTGCGCGCTGTCAGCTGTACATCAGTTGGGTCGGACGCAGCATCCGTGACAACAGTGAGCGGCCAGCTTCGGTATTGATCGGCCAGTTGCGTGACCACCTCGCCAGTGGCTGGCGGCTCATCGACGAGCATCAGGATCTGTTGAGTGCCATGACCGAGGAGCATCCGCTGCAACCGTTCAGCTCGCGCTATTTCCATGAAGGCGATCAGCTATTCAGCTATGCCCGCGAGTGGCAGGTTTTGCACCAGAGCCATGAGCCGCTGCATGCGGCCGAGCTACTCGCGCCTCATGTTCAGGAAGAGCCACTGAGTCTGCCCCTTCTACAGGATTTCTTGCGTAACCCGGTCCGGCACTTTTTCACTCAGCGCCTCAAAGTGTATTTCGAGGCCGCCGAGGCGCCCCTGGCTGACGAAGAACCTTTTGTGCTGGACGCACTGCAGCGCTACATGCTGAGCGACAGTCTGCTCGAAGCCGCACTCCGGCAGCCGGACAATATTGATCGGGCGCTCGAAGATCAGGCGCGGCGTTTGCAGAACAGTGGATTGCTGCCCATGGCCGGTTTCGGGGAATGCCTCCAGAGGGAGTTGATCGAGCCGTTGCCGGATTTGCTGCAGCGTTACCAACAACTACTGGCGTTGTGGCCGACGCCATTGACCAGTGCGATTCCGATCAATCTTGAGTTACAGGGCGTGCGTGTTGATGGTTGGCTCGCCGGTTTGCATCAACGCGCTGATGGTGGAGTGTTATCAGTCACGACCATCCCCAACAGCATCGGCTCGATCAAAAGTCGAAAATGGCATCGCTTGACCAAGCCCTGGGTCAATCACCTGGTAGCCTGCGCCAGCGGACTCTTGCTGACCACCGCGTTAGTGGCGAGTGACGATACCCTTCTGCTTGAGCCTATGGACCAGGATAGAGCGGTTCGTTTCCTTCGTGATTTGCTGCTCGCCTGGCAGGCCGGCATGCGCCAGCCATTGCCGATTGCGGTAAAAACGGCCTTCGCCTGGCTTACTCAGACTGACCCGCTCAAGGCCGAGGCTGCTGCCCGTAAAGCCTACGAAGGTGACGGCCAGAACAGCGAAGGTGAACGCCGCGAGAGCCCTGCGCTCTCCCGACAATTCGCTGACTTTGATGCGTTGATGGCGGACGAAACTTTTTCCGGTTGGTGCGACGCGTTGTATCGCCCCTTGTATGAAGCGCCGTGGCGTTCCTTGAACAGCGATGGAGCACGCACATGAGCACCAGGACACCGCTGGCCCTGGCATTCCCGCTGCACGGCAGTCAACTCATCGAAGCCAGTGCCGGCACCGGCAAGACCTTCACCATTTCTGCTCTCTATCTGCGTCTCATCCTTGGGCACGGCGGCGAGTCGAACGGCTTCGGGCGAGAACTATTGCCACCGCAGATTCTTGTGGTGACATTCACCGATGCCGCCACCAAAGAGTTGCGTGAACGAATCCGTACGCGACTGGCTGAGGCGGCGCGCTTTTTTCGCGAAGAAACCCCGGCACCGGACGGACTGATCGCCGAACTGCGTGAACAGTTTGATCCGTCACAATGGCCCGGCTGCGCCAATCGCCTGGACATCGCCGCACAATGGATGGATGAAGCGGCCGTCTCGACCATTCACAGTTGGTGCCAGCGCATGCTGCGCGAACATGCGTTCGACAGCGGCAGCCTGTTTACCCAGTCCCTGGAAACCGATCACAGCGATCTGCTTGGCGAAGTGCTGCGCGATTACTGGCGACTGTTCTGTTACCCGATGCAGGGCGACGCGCTGAATTGGGTTCGTGGAAACTGGGGCGGGCCGGCAGCGCTGTTGCCGCGAGTGCGAGGTCTGTTTGGCAGTGAGCGCGACAGCGACGAAGGCAAGGCACCTGCGCAGTTGATCGAAGAGTGTCTGCAAGAACGGCGTGCCGCGTTGCTTGAACTGAAGATGCCTTGGCGACAGTGGGCAGATGAACTGCTGGTGATCTGTCACGAGGGCGTGGCGAGCAAAGCCGTCGACGGGCGCAAGATGCAGGCGCGCTACTTTGAACCCTGGTTCGAAAAGCTCAAGGCCTGGGCGGAAGACGAGGCCATGGAGCAACTGGATCTCGGCACCGGCTTCACCCGATTGACCCCGGACGGGATGGCCGAAGCCTGGAAGGGCCAGGCACCGAGTCATCCTGCTCTGGACGCGATGCCGGGGCTCAAGGCGAGCCTCGACGCATTGCCGACCCCCGATGCTGCTGTATTGCAGCATGCGGCGAGATGGGTGGGTGCACGCTTTGAGGAAGAGAAGCGTCGTCGCGCAGAAATGGGCTTCGACGATATGCTGTTGCGCCTCGATGCTGCGCTGCAATCCGACAGCGGCGAGCGCTTGGCGGCGGTAATCCGCGAACAGTTTCCGGTTGCCCTGATCGATGAGTTTCAGGACACCGACCCGGTGCAATATCGGATCTTCGAGAGCATCTACCGCATTGAAGACAACAGTCCGGACACCGGTCTGTTCCTGATCGGCGACCCCAAACAGGCGATTTACGCGTTCCGTGGCGCCGATATCTACACCTACCTGCGTGCGCGTCTGGCCACCACCGGCCGCCTGCATACGCTGGGTACCAACTTCCGTTCCAGCCATGGCATGGTGAGTGCGGTCAACCATGTATTCGAACGCGCCGAATCCCGTGATCTGGGACGCGGCGCGTTTTTGTTTCGGGAAAAAACCGGGGAAAACCCGGTTCCCTTTCAGCCGGTTGAGTCTCAGGGACGCAAAGAGCGATTGCAGATCGCCGGGCTAGATGTCGCGGCGCTGAATGTCTGGCAGTTGTCCACCGATCAGCCCCTGTCCGGCGCGGTCTATCGCCAGCAGTTGGCGGCGGCCTGTGCCAGTGAAATCACGGCGTTGCTCAATGGTGGGCAAACCGGTGCCGCGGGATTCGTTCAGGAGGGTAAGGTCTTCCGGGGCTTGCGGCCTTCCGATATTGCGATTCTGGTGCGCGACGGCAAAGAGGCTCAGGCGGTACGCGCAGAGCTTGCTGCCCGTGGGGTGCGCAGCGTTTATCTGTCTGACAAGGACTCGGTCTTCGCCGCCCAGGAGGCGCACGATCTGCTGTCCTGGCTCAAGGCCTGCGCCGAGCCGGATGTCGAGCGTTCACTGAAGGCCGCGCTGGCCTGCATCACCCTCAATCTGCCTCTGGCTGAGCTGGAGCGACTGAATCAGGACGAGTTGGTCTGGGAAGCCCGGGTCATGCAGTTCCGTGGTTATCGCGAGCTGTGGCGCAAGCAAGGCGTGTTGCCGATGTTGCGGCGTCTGCTGCACGACTTTCACTTGCCGCAGACCCTGATTGCACGCAGTGATGGCGAGCGGGTGCTGACCAATCTCTTGCACCTGTCGGAGCTGATGCAGCAGGCCGCAGCGGAGCTCGATGGCGAGCAAGCGCTGATTCGTCATCTGGCCGAACTTCTGGCGTTGTCAGGTCAGGCCGGTGAAGAGCAGATATTACGTTTGGAGAGCGACGAGCAACTGGTCAAGGTAGTGACCATCCACAAATCGAAAGGGCTTGAGTATCCATTGGTTTTCCTGCCCTTCATCTGCTCGGCAAAACCGGTGGATGGCAGTCGCTTGCCGTTGCATTACCACGATGCCTCGGGCAAGGCTCAGGTGACGCTGAAACCGACTGCCGAGTTGATCGCCCTGGCAGACGATGAGCGTCTGGCCGAAGATCTGCGACTGCTCTACGTCGCCCTGACTCGCGCACAACATGCATGCTGGCTGGGTGTAACGGACCTCAAACGCGGTAATAACAACAGTTCGGTGCTTCATCTTTCGGCGCTTGGCTATCTGCTGGGTGGCGGTGCAAGGCTGGATGAATCAACCGGCTTGAGCCGTTGGTTGCTGGATCTGCAGCAAGACTGTCCGGCAATAAACCTGGGTGAAATGCCGCAGGCCAGGCAGGAAACTTATCGTCCCGAGCGCAATGAAGCGGTCCTCAGTACCACATTGGTACCGAAGCGCAAGGCCAGCGAGAACTGGTGGATTGCCTCCTACAGTGCCTTGCGCATCAGTGATGTGTTGAGTGTCGGCAGTGATGAGGCGCCAGACAGTCCGCAAGCGCAAAAACTGTTTGATGATGAGCGTCTCGATCCAGATGCGCCGCGAGATATCGTGGCCGGCGGCGCCGATATCCATCGGTTCCCCCGTGGACCCAACCCGGGCACCTTTCTTCACGGTTTGCTGGAGTGGGCTGGCGATGAAGGTTTTGCCGTTCCCTACGAGTCGATCAAGGATGCGATTGGCCGACGCTGCAACCTGCGCGGCTGGGAAGGCTGGATCACCACTCTGAGTGACTGGCTGCATCACCTGCTCAAGTCCCCGTTGCCGACTGGTAGCGGACAGCCTCCGGTCGTGCTTGAGCAACTGAAACAGTACCGCGTCGAGATGGAGTTCTGGTTCGCCAGCCACAAGGTCGATGTTCTCAAGCTCGATGAGTGGGTGCGCCAGTACACCCACAACGGTGTGGCCCGGGTGGCCGCCGAGCCGGTACAACTCAACGGCATGTTCAAGGGCTTCATCGACCTGACTTTCGAACACGAGGGGCGCTATTACGTCGCTGACTACAAATCCAACTGGCTGGGCGTCGACGATGCGGCCTATACCGAGCAAGCCATGGAACGGTCGATCCTCGACAACCGTTACGACCTGCAATACGTGCTGTACCTGTTGGCATTGCATCGGCAATTGAAGGCGCGGCTGCCCGACTACGATTACGACCGACATGTCGGCGGTGCGTTGTATGTGTTCCTGCGGGGAACCCGGGCTGACAGTCGCGGCGTGTATTTCGCGCGCCCGCCGCGTGAACTGATCGAGCGGCTGGATCGTCTGTTCCAGGGCAAGCCGGAACCCAAGGCCGAGCCCGCATGGGAACAGGGAGTCCTGCTATGAATCGTACATTCGCCGATCTGTCATCGGGTATCGACCACGCGTCGAGCCTGGCGCCGCTGACGAGTGCTGCAGATCTACTGCTGTTGCTGGATCGCTGGGTCGAGCGAGGCTGGCTGCGGTCGCTGGACAAGGCCTTCGTGGCCTTTCTGCACGAGCTCGCGCCCGAGTCTGATCCGCTGGTGTTGCTCGCCGCCGCGCTGACCAGCCATCAGTTGGGGCACGGGCATGTGTGTCTGGATCTGTTCGAAACCCTCAAGGCCCCGGATTTCGCGCTGTCGCTGCCACCCGAAGGCGATGTGCAGAGTGGCGTATTGCTGCTGCCTTCACAGTTGCTCGAAACACTGGACGGCCGCCATTGGTGCAAGGCGTTGGCGAGCAGTTCTCTGGTTGCGCTGGCGGCGGACACCAGCGAGGCCGCGCAGCAGCGACCTTTGGTGTTGTCCGGCAAGCGTCTGTATCTGCGGCGCTACTGGGCCTATGAGCGCCGTATTGACCGGGCGTTGCGCACACGCCTGGCTCAAGGTGAAACGCCGCCCGATGACCTGCCCCAGCGACTTGATGAGTTGTTCGGCCCCGTCAGGCCGGATGCGGTGGTCGACTGGCAGAAACTCGCCTGCGCCCTTGCGACCCGTAGAGCCTTCAGCATCATCACGGGTGGCCCGGGTACCGGCAAGACCACCACGGTGGTGCGCCTGTTGGCGTTGCTCCAGGCACCTGCCGTGGAGGCCGGTCAGCCGCTGCGGATTCGCCTGGCAGCACCCACCGGTAAAGCCGCTGCGCGCTTGACCGAGTCCATCAGCCAGCAGGTGCAGTCGCTGAAGGTCGCCGAAGCCGTTCGCGAGAAAATCCCCTGCGACGTGACCACCGTGCACCGTCTGCTCGGCAGTCGTCCCGGTACCCGACACTTTCGTCATCATGCCGGCAACCGCTTGCCGCTGGATGTGCTGGTGGTCGACGAAGCGTCGATGATCGACCTGGAAATGATGGCCAATCTGCTCGATGCCTTGCCGGCGCATGCGCGTCTGGTGTTGCTTGGCGACAAGGATCAGCTCGCCTCCGTGGAGGCGGGTGCGGTGCTCGGCGATCTGTGCCGCGATGCCGAGGCTGGCTGGTACAACTCGCAGACCCGGCAATGGCTGGAGTCGGTCAGTGGTGAGTCATTGCAGAACAGCGGTTTGCACGAAGACAACGACGGTTCGCATCCCCTGGCGCAGCAACTGGTGATGCTGCGCCACTCCCGGCGTTTCGGTGAAGGCAGCGGCATCGGTCAACTGGCGCGGCGGGTCAATCAGCAGTTGCCGGATGAGGCGCGCCAGTTGCTGGCGGCCGGACACTACGACGATGTGTTTTCCCTGCCGCTCAGGGGCGAACATGATCACAAGCTGGAGCGGCTGTTGCTCGAAGGCCATGGCGACGGGCCACAGGGCTACCGCCACTATCTGAGCGTGCTGCGCAATCAACGCCCTCCGGCGGGCAGACCGCTGGAGCATCCAGACTGGATCAACTGGGCACGGGACGTACTGCAGGCATTCGACGCGTTCCAGTTGTTGTGCGCCGTGCGCAAGGGCCCTTGGGGTGTCGAAGGGCTGAATCTGCGGATTACCGAAGCCTTGCTCAAAGCGCGCCTGATCGAACATGACCAGCAATGGTACGAAGGCCGTCCGGTGTTGATGACCCGCAACGACTATGGCCTGGGCCTGATGAACGGCGACATCGGCATTGCGCTCAAGCTGCCCGAGCGTGAAGGGCCGGACGCCGGTAAACCGGTATTGCGCGTGGCCTTTCCGCGTAACGACGGCCAGGGCGGCGTGCGCTTCGTGCTGCCGAGTCGGCTTAACGACGTTGAAACGGTGTATGCCATGACCGTGCACAAATCCCAGGGTTCGGAGTTCGCGCACACCGCACTGATCCTGCCGGATGCCCTGAATCCGGTGCTGACCAAGGAACTGATCTACACCGGGATCACTCGCGCGAAAAACTGGTTCACCCTGATCGAACCTCGCGCAGGCGTGTTCGAAGAGGCCGTGCAACGCAAGGTCAAACGCCTGAGCGGATTGATGCTGGAACTGGAGGAGGGTGGCGAGGCTCGGGGATGAAAGATCTGGCGATTGGCGGCGGTTACTGACCAGCCGGTCAGAAGGCGCTGTCTCGCTGGTGTTACTCCGCTGTGCTATCGTTGCGGCATCATTTCGGTACGATCCAAGAGAATCCCTGCATGAAGGTGGCAGTCTGGGCGACAGAGCGCGTGGTTCGCTGCAAGCACGCATTGCTTGTCAGTCTGCTCTGTTTGCTGGCGGGCGTTGCTGTTGCGCAGCCACAGACTCCCGCAAGCGGGGCCGAACAACGCGCCCAGTCAGTGACGCAAGTCGTGCTTGGCATCCTCAGCTACGCTCGTTGGCCGGTCGAGCCAGCGCAGTTGCGCCTGTGTATCGTCGGGCCTACCGAGTACACCGACGATCTGGTCAAAGGCACCACACAAGCCACTGGCCGGCCGGTCACCGTGCGTCGACTGCTGGCCGACAACCCGGCCATCGTCAGCGAATGCGATGCGGTGTATATCGGCAAACTCACCGCAGATGAACGCAGTCGGCTGTTCACGTCATTGATCGGCCATCCGGTGCTGAGCATCAGCGAAGGTGGCGATCAGTGCACGGTTGGCAGCCTGTTCTGCCTGCGCGTCGGCGATGAGCAGGTGTCCTTCGAGGTCAATCTCGACTCCGTAGCCCGCAGCGGCGTACGCATCCACCCGAGCGTACTGCAGCTGTCGCGCCGCAAACCGGCGGCGCCATGAAATTGTTCCGTTCCAGAACCCGTCCGACACTGGGCTCGGTCATCGGCCGTGGACATTTGATTGTCGCGCTGGTGGCCGTGACCATGGCCAGTGTGTCGCTGACCCTGTTGGGCGTTCTCGCGCTGCGGGTCTACGCCGATCACAACCTGCACCTGATTGCGCGCTCGATCAGCTACACCGTGGAGGCGGCGGTAGTGTTCAACGACAAGGCTGCCGCTACCGAAGCGCTGGCGTTGATCGCGTCCACCGAGGAAGTGGCGGATGCTCAGGTTTTCGATGCGCAAGGCCAGTTGCTGGCACGCTGGCAGCGGCCCGAGAACGGCTTGTTCTCCGAACTGGAAATGCAGGCCGCCCGCACTATTCTGGAAAAGCCCATCAGCCTGCCGATCGTGCATCAGGATCGTGAAATCGGGCGCATTCTGCTGGTTGGTCACGGCGGCAGCCTCATGCGCTTTTTGCTCAGCGGTCTGGCGGGAATCATCCTCTGTACCGCGATCAGTGCCTGGGTCGCGCTGTATCTGGCGCGCCGACAGCTGCGCAGCATTACCGGTCCTCTTCGCAGCCTCGCGGCGGTGGCCCACGCCGCCCGCAGCGAGCGTGCGCTGGATCGACGGGTACCGCCGGCGCAGATCGCCGAACTGGATAACCTCGGCAACGACTTCAATGCCCTGCTCGATGAACTCGAATCCTGGCAAACCCACCTGCAAAGCGAGAACGAAACCCTCGCCCACCAGGCCAGCCACGACAGCCTCACCGGCCTGCCGAACCGGGCGTTTTTCGAAGGCCGGTTGATTCGCGCCTTGCGCAATGCCGGCAAGCACAACGAGCGGGCGGCGGTGCTGTTTCTCGACAGCGACCGCTTCAAAGGCATCAACGATAACTTCGGTCACGCCGCTGGCGATGCCGTGCTGGTGGCGGTGGCCAATCGGGTGCGCGCGCAACTGCGTGAAGAGGATCTGGTGGCGCGGCTGGGGGGCGATGAATTCGCCGTGCTGCTCGCGCCATTGCACAAGATCGAAGACGCCGAACGCATTGCCGACAAGATTCTCGCCAGCATGGACATGCCCATCGCGCTGCCGGGTGATACCAGTGTGGTGACGTCGCTCAGTATCGGCATTGCCGTTTTCCCCGATCATGGTGCCACGCCAGGTGCCTTGCTCAATGCTGCCGACGCGGCGATGTATCAGGCCAAGCGCCTGTCGCGTGGCGCTCAATCCACTGCCGGGACGGAGAGCCCGGTCGTCAATCTTCAAACCAGGAGCTGATTCCGTGTTCACATTTCCCGCTCGACTGTTTTCCGCCTTGCTGATGATCGCCGTACTGGCGCTGACCGGGTGCCAGACCGCACCGCAAAAAGGCCTGACCCCGGCGCAGATCGCCGTACTCAAACAACAGGGCTTCGAGCCGACCGACGAGGGTTGGGCATTCGGCCTGTCGGGCAAAGTGCTGTTTGGCAGCGATATCGAAAGCCTGAACGCGCAGAGCACCGAGATCGTCGAACGCATCGGCAAGGCGCTGGTGGGTGTCGGCATTGAGCGAGTGCGCGTCGACGGTCATACCGACGCCTCGGGCAAAGAGGCCTACAACCAGCAACTGTCACTGCGCCGTGCCAAGAGTGTGGCCAAAGTGCTGACCACCGTCGGCATGAAGGAAGAGAACATCCAGCTGCGCGGACTGGGCAGCAGCGAGCCGGTGGCGTCGAACAACACTGCCGCCGGACGCACCGAGAATCGCCGGGTGTCGATTGTGGTCAGCGCCGATTAATCGGCAAACCGCATCTCCCGCGTCTGCCCCATCAGCAGACCCTGATTACGCTCGGTCACCTCACGGATGTAATCCCACAACAGGGTGATCCGTTTCAACTTGCGCAGATCCTCCCGGCAGTACATCCAGAACTGCCGGGTGATGTCGATTTCCTCGGGCAGCACCGGCAGCAGGCGCGGATCCTGCGCGGCGAGGAAGCACGGCAGAATCGCCAGTGAACGCCCCTGCTGCGCCGCGACGAACTGCGCGATGACGCTGGTGCTGCGCAGGTTTGCGCTGGCGCCGGGCAGGACGTTCGCCAGGTACAGCAGCTCCGAGCTGAACGCCAGGTCATCCACATAACTGATGAATTGATGCTTGCCCAAATCGGCCGGGCGGCGGATCGGTGGGTGTTGGTCGAGGTAGTCCTGGGTTGCGTACAGCTGCAAGCGGTAGTCGCAGAGTTTGCAGCACACGTACGGGCCGTGCTCCGGGCGTTCCAAAGCGATGACGATATCGGCCTCGCGCTTGGACAGGCTGATGAAGTGCGGCAGCGGCAGGATGTCCACCGAAATCGCCGGGTAGGCGTCGACGAAGTGGCTCAGCTGCGGAGTGATGAAAAAACTGCCGAAACCTTCGGTGCAGCCCATGCGTACGTGCCCTGACAGCGCCACACCAGAGCCCGAGACTTGCTCGCAAGCCATGTGCAACGTGCTTTCAATCGACTCGGCATAGCCCAGCAAACGCTGGCCTTCAGTGGTCAGGACAAAACCGCTGGTGCGCGATTTTTCGAACAGCAACGTACCCAACGCCGCTTCCAGCGAACTGATGCGCCGCGACACGGTGGTGTAGTCCACCGCCAGGCGTTTGGCCGCGGTACTGGCCTTGCGGGTGCGGGCGACTTCGAGAAAAAACTTCAGGTCGTCCCAGTTCAGCGACCCCAGGGAGGTGATGTTTTTTTGCATGATGGACGGGCTTATATGTGCGTTCTTATTAGAAGTTTGCACATCTATACTCCAAAAACAGTCCGACAACCAATTCGTGACCCACGCCTCATCTCAAGGCGAACCCTTTCGCCTTGGCTCCTACGATAAAAACAAGTTTCGGAGACCAGCATGAACGCATCGCTTACGCCCAACGAAACCACGGTCCAGAAGGTCAAGCTGCTGATCGATGGCGAGTGGGTCGAATCGCAGACCACCGAGTGGCACGACATCGTCAACCCGGCGACCCAGCAAGTGCTGGCCAAGGTTCCGTTCGCTACCGCCGCTGAAGTCGATGCCGCCATCAGTGCCGCGCACCGCGCATTCCAGACCTGGAAACTGACCCCGATCGGCGCGCGCATGCGCATCATGCTCAAGCTGCAGGCACTGATCCGCGAGCACTCCAAACGCATCGCCGTGGTGCTGAGCGCCGAGCAGGGCAAGACCATTGCCGACGCCGAGGGCGACATTTTCCGTGGCCTGGAAGTGGTCGAGCACGCGTGCTCCATCGGTACGCTGCAAATGGGCGAATTCGCCGAAAACGTGGCGGGTGGCGTCGATACCTACACCCTGCGTCAGCCGATCGGCGTGTGCGCCGGCATCACCCCGTTCAACTTCCCGGCGATGATTCCGCTGTGGATGTTCCCGATGGCGATCGCTTGCGGCAACACCTTCGTCTTGAAGCCTTCCGAGCAGGATCCACTGTCGACCATGCTCCTGGTGGAGCTGGCGATCGAGGCTGGCGTTCCGGCGGGCGTGCTCAACGTGGTGCACGGTGGCAAGGACGTGGTTGATGGCCTGTGCACCCACAAGGACATCAAAGCGGTGTCGTTCGTCGGTTCGACGGCGGTCGGTACCCACGTTTACGACTTGGCCGGCAAGCACGGCAAACGCGTGCAGTCGATGATGGGCGCGAAGAACCACGCCGTGGTGCTGCCGGACGCCAATCGCGAGCAAGCGCTGAATGCCCTGGTCGGCGCCGGTTTCGGTGCGGCAGGGCAACGCTGCATGGCCACCTCGGTGGTGGTGCTGGTCGGTGCGGCGAAGCAGTGGCTGCCGGATCTGAAAGCGCTGGCGCAGAAACTCAAGGTCAACGCCGGCAGTGAGCCAGGCACCGATGTCGGCCCGGTGATCTCGAAGAAAGCCAAGGCGCGGATTCTTGATCTGATCGAAAGCGGCATCAAGGAAGGCGCCAAGCTTGAACTCGATGGTCGCGACATCAAGGTGCCGGGTTATGAGCAGGGCAACTTCGTCGGCCCGACCCTGTTCTCGGGCGTGACCACCGATATGCAGATCTACACCCAGGAAATCTTCGGCCCGGTGCTGGTGGTGCTGGAAGTCGACACCCTTGATCAGGCCATCGCGCTGGTCAACGCCAACCCGTTCGGCAACGGCACGGGCCTGTTCACCCAGAGCGGTGCGGCAGCGCGCAAATTCCAGACGGAAATCGACGTCGGCCAGGTCGGCATCAACATTCCGATTCCAGTGCCGGTGCCGTTCTTCAGCTTCACCGGTTCGCGTGGTTCGAAACTCGGCGACCTCGGCCCGTACGGCAAGCAAGTGGTGCAGTTCTACACCCAGACCAAAACGGTCACGGCGCGCTGGTTCGATGACGACAGCGTCAACGACGGCGTGAACACCACCATCAACCTGCGCTGAGGAACTGCCATGAAAATCGCATTTATCGGTCTGGGCAACATGGGCGCGCCGATGGCGCGCAACCTGATCAAGGCTGGCCACTCGCTGAACCTGGTGGACCTGAACAAGACTGTACTGGCGGAACTGGAGCAACTGGGCGGCACTATCCGCGCCTCGGCCCGTGAAGCAGCTGAAGACGCTGAACTGGTGATCACCATGCTCCCGGCGGCGGTGCATGTGCGCAGCGTCTGGCTCGGTGAGGATGGTGTGCTGGCCGGTATCGGCAAAGGCGTGCCGGCGGTGGATTGCAGCACCATCGATCCGCAGACTGCTCGTGATGTGGCCGCCGCTGCCGCCAAACAAGGCGTGGCGATGGCCGATGCACCGGTCTCCGGCGGCACCGGTGGCGCGACCGCTGGCACGCTGACCTTCATGGTCGGCGCCACCCCGGAACTGTTCGCCACCCTGCAACCGGTGCTGGCGCAGATGGGCCGCAACATCGTGCATTGCGGCGAAGTCGGCACCGGACAGATCGCCAAGATCTGCAACAACCTGCTGCTGGCGATCTCGATGGTCGGCGTCAGTGAAGCCATGGCGTTGGGCGATGCGCTGGGGATCGACACTTCGGTGCTGGCCGGGATCATCAACAGTTCGACCGGGCGTTGCTGGAGTTCGGAAATGTACAACCCGTGGCCGGGCATCGTCGAAACGGCGCCAGCCTCGCGCGGGTATACCGGTGGGTTTGGTGCCGAACTGATGCTCAAGGATCTGGGATTGGCGACCGAAGCGGCGCGTCAGGCGCATCAACCGGTGATGCTGGGGGCGGTGGCGCAGCAGTTGTATCAGGCGATGAGCCAGCGCGGGGAGGGCGGCAAGGACTTTTCGGCGATTATCAACAGTTATCGCAAGCCGCAGTAAATTCGGATCACCGATGCTCTGGTGGCAAGAGTGCTTTTGTGGCGAGGGAGCTTGCTCCCGCTGGTCTGCGCAGCAGACCCAAACCCGGTCAATGCGGTTCTTCAGAAAAACCGCATTGACTGAGTTTACGACTGCTGCGCAGCCGAGCGGGAGCAAGCTCCCTCGCCACAGGTTTTTTTGTGAGGCAAAAAAGATCGCAGCCTTCGGCAGCTCCTACATGGGCAAGATGTACACCCTGTAGGAGCTGCCGAAGGCTGCGATCTTTTGCATGTCAGGCGAAGACGAAATATTTGCGCACGGTCTCGACCACTTCCCAGGTGCCTTTCATCCCCGGTTCAACCACGAAAATATCGCCGGCGCGCAGGTGGATCGGTGCCATGCCGTCCGGGGTGATGATGCAGTAGCCTTCCTGGAAGTGGCAGTACTCCCACTTCACATAGTCGACCCGCCACTTGCCCGGGGTGCAGATCCAGGTGCCCATGATCTTGCTGCCGTCTTCGCTGGTGTAGGCGTTGAGGTTGACGGTGTGCGGGTCACCTTCGAGCTTTTCCCATTTGCAGGCATCGAGTACCGGCAGCGGGTGGGTGTCGCGCAGAACGGTGATGGGGGCGGTCGCGGTCATGAGAACTCCGGGCAGTGGGCGGATGGCAAAGAAACCAAGTCGCACCCTATAGCGCCCGGAGAGGGCTCAGTTGTCTGTGCTCGACATCAAGCTGCTCAGAAACGCGCTTTGCCCTTGGGAGGAGTCAAGGCCTGCAGCAAGGCTTTGGCGTAACCGGGCAGGGCGCTGAAATCCCGGGCGCAGAGCATCAGGGTGCGGCGCGCCCATGGCTCATTGAGGGCGATGCTGGTGAATGTGCGCGGCGTCGCGCGTTCGAGGGCAGCCAGCGGCACGATGGCGAGGCCGGCACCTCGGGCGACCATGCGCATCACCCCGTCAAAACCGTCGGCGCGGATCCGCACCTGCATGCGCGAGCCACTGTGCAGCGCCTGTTCTTCGAGGTAGATCGCCAGCGCGCTGTCGGTGCTCAGACCGACGAAATCATGGTGCAGGGCGTCGCTGAAGCTGACTTCGGCGGCGTTGGCCAGTGCATGTTCCCGCGGCACGATCAGCACTAACGGATCATCGCGAAAGGGCTGGGCCTGTAAATCGGAGGTGTCCACCGCATCGGAGACGATGCCGATATCGGCTGCGCCCTGGCGCAAGGCGTGGGTGATGCGGGCGCTGGGCAGTTCCTGCAGATCGATGTCGAGGTTGGGATGCTCGCGCAAAAAGTCCGCGAGCACTTCCGGCAGGTATTCGGTGATCGCCGTGGTGTTGCACAACAGTCGCACCTGACCTTTGACGCCCTGGGCGTAGTCGGCCAGATCCTGCTGCATGCGTTCGGCCTGTTGCAGGAGGATGCGCGCGTGGTGGGCCAGTGCCTTGCCAGCAGGTGTCGGGCTCACCCCACGACGACCGCGTTGCAGGAACTCGATGCCCAGCGAGGCTTCCATGGCGCGGATGCGCGCACTGGCGGCGGCCAGCGAGAGATGGCTGCGGGCGGCGCCAGCGGTGATGTTGCCGGTGTCGAGGATGTGTAGATAAAGGCGCAGGTCGGTGAGGTCGAAGTGCATCGGGGCAGCCTCTGGTTTTTGTGGTGTCTGGGTGGGCCTCTTCGCGAGCAAGCCCGCTCCCACAGTGGATCAGTGGTGAATCCAAAACTGTGGGAGCGGGCTTGCTCGCGAAGGGGCCATCAGCCGCAACGCAATTAACAGCCTCTTGCATTGGCAGAGGCAGCCTCAGTATATGGCAGATTTTCAGCGCATCCGTGAAAGCGCACAGTAGCGCCATGAACACACTCGCAGATTTCTACCAGAACCTCGGCCTTGCCCTGTCATTGCTGGTCATCGCCACCTTCATCATGGCCGGCCTGGTCAAGGGCGTGATCGGCCTAGGTCTACCCACCGTCGCCATGGGTCTGCTCGGTCTGGCTATGGCCCCGTCGCAGGCTGCGGCGTTACTGATCATTCCGGCGACGTTGACCAATGTCTGGCAACTGGCCTTCGGCGGGCATCTGAGAGGGCTGATCAAACGCCTGTGGCCGATGCTGCTGATGATCTTTCTCGGCACCGCAGCCGGCACGTTGTCGATCGGCATGGCAGGCGGGCATTGGGTGGTGCGCGGCTTGGGCGCGGCACTGCTGCTGTATGCGTTGAGTGGGTTGCTGCTACCGACGCTACAGGTCAATCCTCGGCATGAGCCGTGGCTCGGCCCGCTGTGCGGGATGATCACTGGCGTCATCACCTCGGCCACCGGTGTGTTCGTGATACCGGCGGTGCCGTACCTGCAGGCGCTGGGTTTGAGTCGCGATGAACTGGTGCAGGCGTTGGGCCTGTCGTTCACGGTTTCGACCCTGGTGCTGGCCGGCGGCTTGTTCTGGCGCGGTGCGCTGGGCAGTGGCGAACTGACTGCCTCGCTGCTGGTGTTGATCCCGGCGATGCTGGGCATGTGGTTCGGGCAGTGGTTGCGTCAGCGCATCAGCGCCGTGCTGTTCAAGCGAATATTTTTCGTCGGACTGGGCGCGCTCGGCGCCCATCTGCTGATCAGCGGCTAGCCGACGAGGCGCTGAGCATCTCGATCCGACGGATATCGAAATCGCGCTCCAGGTACGTCATGCGGTTGTCGAAAAACTCGCGCATGTGCGGCAGGTTCGAGTGCACGTCCAGGTGCGCCTGGCTTTCCCAGATCTCGTAAAAGATGAACAGCGTCGGATCTTCCTTGTCGCGCAGCATGTGGTACTCGATGCAGCCGGGCTCGGCGCGGCTCGGTTCGACATAGGCGCGAAACAGCGCTTCGAAGGCCTCGGCTTTCTCCGGGCGGGTCTTGGCGTGCAGGATGAAACCGTGGCGTTCACTCATCGAAACAACTCCTCAAATGCAGATGGTCGGGAATGCTATTGCAACAATCGGCATTCGATTCGTGCTTTTTGATCAAATGTATTTTGCGCCAGCGCGGCTTATTCCGCGCGAGATGGGCCGTTAACCTGCCGCCATTCCTTTTCCCATCTTCCTCCAGCCCCAAGGCTGCACCGAGGCGTTCTCATGAAAAAAGTGTTGTTGCTCAATGGCAGCAAGAAATTCGCCCACTCCGACGGTCGTTACAACGCGACCCTGCACGAAACTGCACTGAGCGTGCTGGATCGCGGCGGTCTGGATGTCAAAACCACGTTCATCGACGAGGGTTACGACGTCGCTGAAGAAGTGGCCAAATTCCTCTGGGCCGACGTGATCATTTATCAGATGCCGGGCTGGTGGATGGGCGCGCCGTGGACGGTGAAAAAGTACCTCGACGAAGTCTTCACCGAAGGCCATGGCAGCCTCTATGCCAGCGATGGTCGGACCCGTTCCGACTCGTCGCAGAAGTACGGCAGCGGCGGTCTGATTCAGGGCAAGCAGTACATGCTGTCGCTGACCTGGAACGCACCGCAGCAGGCGTTTGATGACCCGACAGATTTCTTTGAAGCCAAGGGTGTCGACGCGGTTTATTTTCCGTTCCACAAGGCCAACGAGTTTTTGGGCATGACCGGGTTGCCGACGTTCCTCTGTGTGGACGTGATGAAGCGCCCGAACATCGAGAATGATGTGGCGCGGTATGAGCAGCATCTGAAAGAGGTGTTCGCTCTCAAGGCTTGAGTGAATCAAGCTACTATCGAATAGCTTGGCCAAGTCCTGTGGCGAGGGAGCAAGCTCCCTCGCCACGATGAATACGCATTCGATTAGAGAGTTTCCGTGAAAGCCAGATCCGATGAGTTGCAGATTTTCGTCTGCGTGATCGAATGCGGTTCGATTTCCGCCGCTGCCGAGCAGGTCGGCCAGACCCCTTCGGCGGTCAGCCGCACGTTGTCGCGGCTGGAAGCCAAGCTCGACACCACGCTGATCAACCGCACCACGCGGCGCATGGACCTGACCGAGGAGGGCAAGTACTTCTTCGAGCAGGCCAAGCTGATTCTCGATCAGATGGACGCCCTCGAAGAGCGTCTGTCCTCACGCCAGCAAACCCCGTCCGGACGCCTGCGAATCAACGCCGCGTCGCCGTTCATGCTGCACGCCATCGTGCCGTACATCGACGAGTTCCGAGGCCTGTACCCGGACATCCAGCTCGAACTCAACAGCAATGACCTGATCATTGACCTGCTGGAACAAAGCACCGACGTCGCCATCCGCATCGGCACCCTTGCCGATTCCACCTTGCATGCGCGCTCGCTGGGTTGCAGCCCGCTGCTGATCGTCGCCAGTCCGGCGTATCTGGAGAAGCACGGCGCGCCGCAGCAGGTCGCCGACTTGAGCGAACACACCCTGCTCGGTTTCACCCACAACGAAGGCCTCAACCAGTGGCCGCTGCGCTACGTGCACGGCGACCGCTGGCCAATCACCCCGGCAATCAGTGCCTCCAGCGGCGAAACCGTGCGCCATCTGGCGCTGGAAGGGCAGGGTATCGCCTGCCTGTCGCACTTCATGACCATTGACGACATTCGCGCCGGGCGCCTCAAGGTGCTGCTGGCGGAATTCAACAGCGGTTATCGCCAGCCGATCAACGCGGTGTACTACCGTAACTCGCAACTGGCGCTGCGCATTCAGTGCTTCCTCGACTTCATCCAGAGCAAACTTGCGGCCTACGCCAGCGCCGATTTCAAGGGTTGATTCGTGATCCCTGCGCAACAGTGATTTGGCTGGTCGCGGGTTTTTCCACCGGGGTTAGCGGTCGATACTCGCGGCATCACTTATTCACGCAGGGAGTTTCTCCATGAACGTATTCATCACCGGCGCTGCCGGATTCATCGGCGGTTCCATCGCCACCGGTCTGGTCCAGGCTGGCCACACCGTCACGGGCCTGGTGCGTAGCGCCGAACAGGCCGAAGAACTCAAGGCACTGGGCATCACCCCGGTGATCGGCACCCTCGAAGACGCCACGCTGCTGGCCGCACAGGCCCGCGCCGCCGATGCGGTGATCAACGCCGCCAGCAGTGACCATCGCGGCGCGGTCGAAGCGTTGCTCGATGCCCTGCGCGGTTCGAACAAAGTGTTCCTGCACACCAGCGGTTCGAGCATCGTCGGCGATGCCTCGGGCGGCAAGTCCAGCGACGTCATCTACTACGAAGACAACCTGCCGGAACCCACCGTCGACAAGGCTGCCCGCGTGGCCATCGACAACCTGATCCTCGCCGCTGCACAGGACGGCGTGAACTCGGCGGTGATCTGCAACACCCTGATCTACGGCCACAGCCTGGGCGTCAATCGCGACAGCGTGCAGTTGCCGCGTCTGCTCAAGCAAGCGCGCAAAAGCGGCGTGGTGCGCCATGTCGGCACTGGCCAGAACATCTGGTCCAACGTGCACATCGAAGACGTCGTCGCCCTGTACCTGCTGGCGCTGACCAAGAATGTGCCCGGCACCTTCTACTTCGTCGAAAGCGGCGAAGCGTCGTTCATCGACATGACCACCGCCATGGCCCAGGCGCTGAACCTCGGCGAGCCACAAGACTGGCCACTGCAAGACGCCGAAGCCGAGTGGGGCTACGAAATGGCCAACTACGGCCTCGGCTCCAACAGCCGTGTTCGCGGCAAACACGCCCGCGAACTGCTGGGCTGGGTGCCGAAGCGTACGTCGGTGGTTGAATGGATTCGTAACGAGATGGTGTGAGCCCCACGCTACACCGCGTGAAGCCATTCGCGAGCAAGCCCGCTCCCACAAGTGAAGCGCATTCTGGCTGAAGGAATGCGATCAACCTGTGGGAGCGGGCTTGCTCGCGAAAGCGCTGGATCAAACAACAGAAAAGTCGAATGGCACACCGTCATCGTTCTTTTTTTGTCCCGGTAACCCGCCGCAAACACAGCGGCTGCCAGTGGAATTTAATTTTTAGCGGGGACTTCGCCGGGTGTTCGGGAGATTACCGACTAGGCTGCTACCCCGGTGAAACGAGGGCGGCTGCGATGCACGTCGCCCTCCACGTGTTGCAGGCATGAGGCCCGTTCAGCACGGCACCGCCCATGGAGTTTTCCGGCAAAAGGAATTTGCGATGGCGACACCCATTGATGCCTTCTGGTGAAGGTGTATCCCCCCGGCGGACCTACATCAATCCGCTATCTCCCGACGAGTAATGGTCGGCCATGACGGCCGGCATCTGTCATTGACTCTGGTTGTTGCATTGCACGCTACGCGCGTGGGCGAAGCCGTCACCTCAATTGGCGAAAACAAGGAATAGTTATGATCATTTTGGGTATTACGAACAATGATTTGGCGGGTGCTTGCCTGGTACGCGATGGTCAGATTCTTTCAGCGGTCAGTGAAGAGCGTTTCACCCGCATCAAGGACCATAAAATCTGGCCGGCCAAGTCCATCGAGTTTGTGTTGAGCCAGGCCGGCGTGTCACTGGAAGACGTCGATCATGTCGCCTATGGATGGAACGCCGGTTTCAGTGCCGACAAACATCTGGAGTTGTACTTCGATCGCATTGTCGAGGAGGTCAGGAACAACCCTCAGGGCCTTGCGCAGTTCCGTCAGCGTGTGACCGATGAAATCAACAACGACAAGGAAAAACGCGGCGAATTCGACCAGTTCATTGTCGACAACGGTCTGCAAGGCAAGGCGTATTACATCGATCACCACGAGTGCCATGCGCTCGGTGCCTATGTCTGCTCGCCGTTCGAGGACGCGTTGACCCTGACGTGCGACGGACGCGGCGACTTTCAGTCGCTGACCGTCACCTGGTACAGCCCGACAGAAACCACGGTGCTGCAACGCGAAACCAGCATCGACAGCCTCGGTTATTTCTACGGCCGGATCACCCACCTGCTCGGTTACAAACCCAACCGCCACGAAGGCAAGGTCACCGGTCTGGCCGCGTTCGGCGATCCGCAGAAACTGCTGGGCGTGATGCAGCAGATGATCCGTTTCGAAGACGGCCGTATCAAGGCGCGCTGCGGCGATATGTTCCTGCCGTCCTACAACACCTTCAGCGCGCCGCTGGAAACCCTGTTTGCACGGGAAACCCCCGAGGACATCGCCGCCGCTGTGCAGCGCCACAGCGAAGATCTGCTGGTGGCGACCGTCACCCATCTTCTGGCGCAACGCGGTAGCGCCAACCTGTGCCTGGCCGGCGGCGTGTTCGGCAACGTCAAACTCAACCAGCGCCTGCGCGAGATCCCGGGCGTGAAAGACGTCTACGTGCTGCCGTGCATGGGCGATGGCGGCCTGGCACTGGCTGCGGCAGTCGGTGTCGCGTACCTGGAAAACGGCACCCGCTTCAAGAATCCGTCGATGATGCTTGGCCCGGAATCGCGCAGCGTTTCGCAGAACATCAACCTGATCAATCGCGACTACCCTGAGCTCGGTTATCACACACCGTCGAACATCATCGACGTGCTGACCGAGGCCCTGACGGAAAATCAGGTGCTGGGCATGTTCAAGGGCAAGATGGAGTTCGGCCCGCGTTCGCTGTGCAATCGCAGCATCGTCTATCACGCCCAGGATGCCGAGGTGAACGACTGGCTCAACAAACGCATGCATCGCACCGAGTTCATGCCCTTCGGCCCGGTCACCGCCATTGAGCAGGCGCCGGCCTGCTACGTCGGTTGGGACGAGGAGCAAGTGGCCGCCGACACCATGACCATGACCTACGACTGCCATCCGCAATTCAGCGAGGCGAGTCCGGCCGTGGTGCACATCGATGGCACCGCGCGCCCGCAGATCATTCGCCCGCAGAGCGACCCGTTCATGCATCGCCTGCTGACGGCCTGGCACCAGAAAACCGGTCAGGCAGCCTTGATCAACACTTCGTTCAATCGTCACGAAGAACCGATCGTGTGCTCTTCCCAGGACGCACTGGATGCGTTGAAAGAAGGCATGGTCGATCTGGTGGTCATGAGTGAATCGCTGATCGTCTGGCGCAAGGGCAAAAACAGCTTCACTCAGCAACGCTTCGAATAATGGATGCTATTCAGGGCTCCTCGGGGAGCCCTGTTTCTGGAGTGTCAGGCGTATGGTTGACGAATGTATTTAATCTTTTTCGGGTTCTTTGCGGCGGAAGGGATCATCTATCCGTTCTGGCCGACCTGGCTGGATTCCCTGGGCTTCAGTGCCAGTGAAATCGGCTTGCTGATCGCTGCGGCGTATTGGCCGCAGGTGGTGACCGGGGTGCTGATCACGTACGTGGCCGACTGGCGCGTGGATCAGTTGCGGCTCGCCGCTGTTCTGAGCGTCACCGCCGCGATGTGTACGTTGCTGTTCTACTTCATCCCGGCGCACTTATGGATGTTCGTGTGCCTGAGTGTGCTGTTTGGCGGGCTGTGGATGGTGGTACTGCCGCTGTCCGAGTCTTACCTGCTCAAGCGCGACAAACTGGCCCTGCAGAATTACGGCTGGGTGCGGGCGGTAGGCTCTTCGGCGTTTATCCTGACCTCGACCCTCGGCGGCTTTCTGTTTGCGCAGTACAGCCAGTCGTGGGTGCCGCTGGTGATCGCGGCGAGCATGTTGCTCACCGCCGTGGCCTGTCTGCGCCTGAAGCGCCAGGTGTCGCGGGCGCATCTGGCGCCGCCCGGCCCGGCGCGCAAACGGCCGGACTGGAAAGCGCTGTTGGCACACAAGAGCCTGCTGATCGCGATTGCTGCCGCCAGCTTCATTCAGTTGAGCCACACCCTGTACTTTTCCACGGCTTCGATCGGTTGGGGGGTGAAGGGCTTCTCTTCCTCGGCGATCGGCATGTTCTGGGCGGTGGCGGTGATTGCGGAAATCACCTGGTTCGCGCTCTCCAACAAGGTCCTGGCGTTTTGCGCGCCGTTGTCCCTGGTGATGTTTTCCAGTGTCTGTGCGGCGCTGCGCTGGGCATTGTTTTCCAACAGCGACGCGGTGTCGCTGATCCTGCTGGGGCAGTGCCTGCACGCGCTGAGCTTTGCCGCCTACCACGCGGCGATCATGCGCTTTATTCGCGACCAGGCACCGCAGGATATTCAGGTCTTTACTCAAGGGGTTTATTACTCCCTGGCGGTGGCCTTGCCCATGGGCCTGGCCACACCTTTCGCCGGCTACCTGTACCAGACCCGGCCGCAGTGGTCCTACTACGTGATGGCGCTGTTCGCGTTGGTCGGAACGGTGCTGGCGTTCATTGCTCATCAGAAAATGCGAAGTTCAACTCATGGCTCAACAAACGTTTACAGCCGTCTGCTTTGATATGGACGGCGTGCTCATTCAGTCGCGCGAGGTGATTGAACACGCCTGGACCACCGTGGCGCGCGAGTACGGGATCAGCGTCGATCAGGCGTTCATTGACGAACACATCCACGGCCGCCCCGGTGGTTACACCCTCAAGACCCTGTTTGCCGAGTTCGACGAAGCACAGCGGGTGGCGATCAAACGTGAAGTCGACGCCATCGAGCAGGTGACTAATTGTGCGCTGGTGCCGGGCGTCGCGACGTTGATCGCCCGACTCCGCGAGCACGCCGTGCCCCTGGCGCTGGTCACCAGCAGTTGGCGGGCGCGGGTAGACCACGTTCTGCAGCAACACGACCTGATGTCGGCGTTCGACAGCATCATCTGCCGCGACGACGTGCGCAGCGGCAAACCGGCACCCGATCCCTATCGCCTGGCCGCAGCACAACTGGGCCGGCAAAGTGATGAGTGCCTGGTCTTCGAAGACTCGGTCAGCGGTGTGCAGTCGGCGATCAGCAGCGGTGCGCTGTGTATCGGCATTGGTGACGACCCGACGCTGACTGCGCATGGCGCTGCAGGCGTGTATGCCGATTTCACCCGGCTTGCGCTTAGGCTGAACGGTGTGGGCGCGCACGGTTATGCCGATGGAGCGCTGTTCATTAACGCTCACCCGACCCAGAGGTTTGCCCGCTCATGACATTGACGTTGCAGCACGCCAGCGTGCTCTGGAAATTCCTCGGTGCGGGGCGCCAACACAGCGCCAGTGAATTGATCGTAGTCTGCGGCTCCTACGACCTGCGGGTCTGCGATTACGCCTGCCAACTCCTGAAAGACGGCGTGGCCCCCCACCTGTTGTTCACCGGCAATACCGGCAACTGGACCCGACATTTGTGGGAACGCACCGAAGCCGATATTTTTGCCCAACGTGCCCTGGCGCAAGGGGTGACGGCGCAGCAGTTCACCCTGGAAACCCGCGCGACCAATTTTGCTGAAAACATCGCGTTCGCCCGAGCGATGTTTCCCGACGTGCGCCGCGCGACCTTTCTGACCAAGCCCAATTCGATCCGGCGCGTGGCGTTGACTCTGCCCGTGCAATGGCCCGAACTGGAAGCCTTTGTGGATGCGCCGTCGTTCCGATTTCCCGATGACGTCAGCAATCTGATCGGGGTCTTGGGCCTGATCGACGAAATGGTCGGCGATGTGCACCGCATCATGGTTTACCCTTCGTTGGGTTTTCAGGTCGAGCAGGTCATCCCCGAAGAGGTTCAGGTGGCCTGGCGGTATCTGGTGGAGCAAGGCTTCGATCACCATTTGATCAAGGGCAGGAGTTGACGCTGACTCCCGCCGGGAGACAGACATGCAATATGACACGCTGATCCGCAACGCCACCGTCATCGATGGCAGCAACACGCCCGGCTACCGCGCCGATGTGGCGATTCTCAACGGGCGTATCGAGCGTATCGGCGACCTGCACGATGCCCGCGCCACGGAGGAAATCGACGCCGCCGGCCGCGTGCTCGCCCCGGGGTTCATCGACGTGCACACCCACGACGACACCGTGGTCATCCGCCAGCCGCAGATGCTGCCCAAGCTCAGCCAGGGCGTGACCACGGTGATCGTCGGCAACTGCGGAATCAGCGCCTCGCCGGTCAGTTTGCAAGGCAATCCACCGGACCCGATGAACTTGCTCGGCAGCGCAGCGGCGTTCGTCTATCCACGTTTCAGCGATTACCGCGCCGCCGTCGAAGCGGCGAACACCACGCTGAATGTCGCCGCACTGGTCGGCCACACCGCGCTGCGCAGCAATCACCTCGACGACCTGTTCCGCACCGCCACGCCAGATGAAATCGCCGCCATGCGCGAGCAATTGCGTGAAAGCCTTGAGTCTGGCGCGCTCGGTTTATCCACAGGCCTGGCCTACGCCAGCGCCTACAACGCCTCCACCGACGAAGTGAAGCAACTGACCGAAGAGCTGACGGCATTCGGCGCGGTGTACACCACCCACTTGCGCAGTGAATTCGAACCGGTGCTGGAGGCGATGGACGAAGCGTTCAGCATTGGCCGTCACGCACAGTCCCCGGTGATCATTTCCCACCTCAAATGCGCCGGTGTCGGTAATTGGGGGCGCAGTCCGCAGTTGCTCGCGGCGTTGGAGGAAGCAGCGAAAACCCAGCACGTGGGCTGCGATTGCTATCCCTACGCGGCGAGTTCTTCGACGCTGGATCTGAAGCAAGTCACCGATGCCCACCGCATCACCATCACCTGGTCGACACCGCACCCGCAAGTCAGCGGACGCGACCTGATCGACATCGCCGCCGAATGGAGCGTGCCACTGCTCGACGCTGCCAAACGCCTGCAACCGGCGGGCGCGGTGTACTACGGCATGGACGAGGCGGACGTCCGAAAAATCCTCGCGCATCCACTGTCGATGGTCGGGTCTGACGGACTGCCGGAAGACCCGTTCCCGCATCCACGTCTGTGGGGCGCTTTCCCACGAGTGCTCGGACATTTCAGTCGTGATGTCGGACTGTTTCCGCTGCACACCGCCGTACACAAGATGACCGGTCTGTCGGCGGCGCGGTTTGGCTTGCAGGAGAGGGGCGAGATTCGTGAAGGTTATTGGGCGGACCTGGTGTTGTTCGATCCACTGACCGTGCGCGATGTGGCGGACTTCGCTGATCCGCAGCGAGCGGCGCAGGGGATTGATGGGGTGTGGGTCAATGGGGTGTTGAGTTATCGCGATGGGCAGGCGAATGGGCGTCGGGAAGGGCGGTTTCTGGCGAGGAATGGGGATTTGCGCGAAGGGTTTCATTGATTGCCAAGCCCCTGTAGGAGCTGCCGAAGGCTGCGATCTTTTGATCTCTGTCTCATAGTGGCACTCTGAGATTAAAGAATGTCGAAACCAAGCCGAATTGCTGACATCCAGCCCAGCTAAACTCTTGGGCCAACCAGTCAGGGAGCACCCCATGAGCTTCGGCAAAACCACTCCGATCCTGCGGATCTTCGATGAAGCCAAGGCTTTGGAATTCTACGTCGACTTCCTCGGCTTCAAGATCGATTGGCAGCATCGCTTCGAAGCGAACTTCCCGCTGTATCTGCAGGTGTCCCGTGGCGAGTGCGTGCTGCATCTGTCCGAGCATCATGGCGATGCGACGCCGGGTTCGGCGCTGCGCATCGAGACCGATGAGCTGGAGGCGTTCCAGCAGCAATTGGTGGCCAAGGATTACGAGTTCTCGCACCCACAGATTCAGGCGATGCCGTGGGGCAGCCAGGACATGACGATTGCGGATCCGTTTGGTAATCGGTTGGTGTTTACCAACGCGATCAGTGTCTGAACCCAGAAACGCCTTACTCTAATGCCCAAAACGCTGGAACTGCTTCGAGGATTATGAAATGCGCCGACATGAAGGTGTTTTGTCTAAATTCAAAATCGGTACAGGTGTCGCTTCTACTTGAGAGGTCATGGATAGCCGAACAGTCGCAATCAAAAAAACCACTGCAGCTCTAGCGGCTAACAGTGGTTTTTTGTTTGGAGCGATTTTTCATTTGAGAGTCATTGACTTATCTGGTCGAAGCTACTTGTAGTTGGATTTTTATTTCAACCGTGTAGTGCAATCATTAATTTGGGAGCTCTTCTCGTCATTCGGCCGAGGGTTTCTACAATAAAATGGAGCTCGATATTACTGCCTAGGCCATTTACGGTTATATTTTGGAAAGAAAAGTCCAGGCCTTTGCCCACATCGCTCGAAGTAATGAGCCTGGATAGGGTCATGACCGCGTTGCGTTGTTCACCCAGCAGGATCATTGTCACCCAATCACCTACAGCCATATCCTGGTAGGCAGGTTGGTAAAATGCCATACGGTTGGCAATTAAAGCTGAGGCCGGTAAGTGTCCTTCTGGTCTAGTGAAAAGGGTCTCTGGCTTTGGTATAGGACCATCTTGAATTTTTAGCCTTGTCAGGGGCGAATAAGTAACTTTTTTGTCTGGCGATTCAACAGAGAAAAAAACCACAATCTCGCCATAGGCGCTGGAGTAGAGATATTTCGGATCAATAAATCTGACTATATCCTTCCCCAGATCTTCAGCTTCAACCCAAAAGCGTATGATGCTGGAACCTTCATAGCCGGTACCGATACAGTAAATAGATAGCAGATCGCCTGTTGATATGCCGTGCGACGCCTTGATTCGTATATTGATGCCCTTGCTGAGATCCTTCCAAGGGAGAGAGTCTCCGTCGATGTCGTCGATCACGGGAGCCTCATGTCTTGCAGTTACAACATACGGAATAAAGTCTGAGAGGCGACGTGGTGGGTCTAATTGAACATATACTGCTCGAACATTATAGCCTTGAAAGTAGATGAGTTCGTTGGCGGATATTGGCAACTCGACATCTCTGTCCTCTCCGACATGATTATATTCGATGGCAAAATGTGGCTCCAGACCAGAAAGTTGAACGTGAATTCTGCTAGCGCTCATGTCTTCAAATTTAGGTATCTTGAATGTCAA
The DNA here is from genome assembly GCF_057799175.1 of Pseudomonas sp. 14P5.3.2. Classification (NCBI taxonomy): domain Bacteria; kingdom Pseudomonadati; phylum Pseudomonadota; class Gammaproteobacteria; order Pseudomonadales; family Pseudomonadaceae; genus Pseudomonas; species Pseudomonas sp. 14P5.3.2. The sequence continues at coordinate 28,998 of NZ_JBYOKU010000004.1, forward strand.
ACCTTTCTCAACGATCTGCCACGTAATTATTCCATCCGGCGCCTCTAGAATTGCAGGGTCGGGAAGGTTGTCGTTACTTTTCTCAGTGAAATAGGTGGTGATTTCTGATGTAGTTAATGGTTTTGTCATGATCTTAAATACATTCTGATCGCCCATTTCAGAGTTGTCTTGGGGGGCTTGTTATTAATCTGAAATGGGGAGCTTTCAGTATTTCTCCGCTGAAGAGTTCTGTTAAATATTTCGGTTCGCTGTAGGTTGGCCGAAATTGCCATTGCCGGGATTGCTGATTGATTGGTTGGCTTTAGGTTCTGTCTCCTGTGTCTGTTGGTTTTTTTCGTTGATTTCTTCAAGGCCAGAACTGTCAGCAGTTTCGTGGTCATGATATTGAGATGTGCCAAGGCCATTTCTCTGATGCTGGCGTGCGCGGCAGTAAAAATTGTGGGTGAACTCGCTAAAGAGATTGGACACCGTATGCCGGTATCGCGCACCTGTCAGATCTGACAGGTGCCGACGAATGGCATCGATGTGGGATGTCAGAAAGATCACAGCTTCCTCGGCTTCAAGGTCGACTGGCAGCACCGTTTCGAAGCGAACTTCCCGCTGTATCTGCAGGTGTCCCGTGGCGAGTGCGTGCTGCACCTGTCCGAGCATCATGGCGATGCGACGCCGGGTTCGGCGCTGCGCATCGAGACCGATGAGCTGGAGGCGTTTCAGCAGCAACTGGTGGCCAAGGACTACAAGTTCTCGCACCCACAGATTCAGGCGATGCCGTGGGGCAGTCAGGACATGACGATTGCGGATCCGTTTGGTAATCGGTTGGTGTTTACCAACGCGATCAGTGTTTGAGCTGAGAAGAGCCCCTCACCCTAACCCTCTCCCGGAGGGAGAGGGGACTGACCCTGGGATATTCGAGTAATACGCCGACCTGAACCTCCTTTACCGAATCCATAATCGACTCGGTCATTCAGGTCGATGTACGACGCCAGACACCTCGATCGGCCCCCTCTCCCTCCGGGAGAGGGTTGGGGTGAGGGAAAAAGATTCACGCCATACAAAAAAGCCCGCAGCCAATCCACTAAGGTCTGGCTGCGGGCTTTTTCGTTATTCGGTCGGCACTAATTTATCCAGCACCCGATTGACGGCGATTTCCGCCACCATCACCACTTGTGCGATGCCTTGCAGGGTCTTGCGGTGTGAGCCTTCAAGCAGGCCGGCAAAGTCGTTGAGCATCACGGTGGCCGAGCCAAGGGATTCGCAGGCATCGGCCAGCAACGGTTCGGTGCCGCTGGCCGGATTGGCCATGTAGAGACGATTGGGCTGGTACGGGGTGGCCATGATGGCGGGCGTCGGTGGGCCGAGGTAATGGTCGAGGGCGCGCTCGGCGGCTTCGTGGAATTTCCTTGATTCGGGGCATTCGTAGGGGGAGGCCGCGTCGGTGGGCGGCGGGTTGGGGGTAACTTTGAACATTTGCCAGATCCTCATTGAGGGCTGGCCGCCGTTTCCCTACTAAAAGAAATGGAGGCAGCCGTGCGCAGGTTAGTAGACCGGGGATCTGGGAAACCGGCGCGCCCGAGGGCGCCCTGCGCACAGCCACCATAACGTTCAGGCAAAGACCTGATTGTCTGATGAGCGATACGCCCCAAAAACCTCGGGCTACTAAACCCGATCACTGGAAATCAGTGACGGACTCAAGTTACCGACGGCCTCCGGAGCGCACAAGCCGGCGGATTCTGGCGTAGCCGTAGGCAGCGGCGCAAGGATTTGTAGGCAGTAGGGCGTAACACTGAGTGTCTTTAAACAGGTGTGCTGGAAGGTGTTTATTGCGCTACAGAAGCGGAGGATTTGTCTGTCGGATTGAGGTGAGGCAACTGGCGCCTTCGCGAGCAAGCCCGCTCCCACAGGGGATTTATGTCGTACACAAAATCTGCATCCACTGAAGCTCCACTGTGGGAGCGGGCTTGCGCGCGAAGAGGCCAGTCCCGTCACCCCCGATGCATCTGCCGAAACTCCCCCGGCGGCATCCCGCGCCGGCTCTTGAACGTACGATGAAACGACCTCGGCTCGGTAAACCCCAGATACTGCGCAATGTCCTGAATCGGCAAGGTGCTGTTGAGCAAGTAATGCTCCGCCAGCTCCTGACGCAAATCATCCAGAATCTGCTGATACGACGTCCCCGCCTGATGCAACTGGCGTTGCAATGTGCGTACCGACACCGCGAGCTGCTCGGCCACCTGTTCCTTGCGCGGCAAGCCTTCCTTGAGCAACTGGCGCAGGATGCTTTTGACCCGCTGCTCCAGCGATGCATCCTCCAGCGTCGCCATCAAGCCCATCGCGTGTTCTTCCAGCGTACGCAGCAATTGCGCATCAGCCTGACGCAGCGGTAACTGCAGATACGCCAGTGGCACGATCAGCGCCGAATAGGCCTGTTCGAACAGCACCGGGCAATCGAAGAATGCTTCGTACTGCGCCTGGGTGGCGTCTGTCGGGCATGGATGTTCCAGCCACACGGCGGCGGGCGACATCTGTGTGTCGGCGATCCAGCGTGCATATTGCAGCCAGGAGCCGAGAACGTTTTCCACCAGATGCCGGCGAATCCGCGGACGCTCGTAGCGGCAAGTCCAGATCAGATGCACGTGGCCGTCCTGCACTTCGGCGCGGCTGACGCCCATGTCGCCCACCAGTTTTTCGAACGGCATGATCCGGCTCATGGCATCGCCCAGGGTCGCGCAGTTCATGGTGATGTAACCGAGCACGCTCCAGGAATTGGGCAGGACGAAATTGGCCGCGTTGAGACCAAACAGCGGATCGCCCGAGTGCTCGCAGAAATAATCGAGCAGGCGTTCATGAGTTTCGCCCGGCAGGCGCAGGCTGTTGTCGCTCAGTTGCTGCGCCTGCAATCCGGCTGCCGCCAACGCCGGCTCGATGGCCATGCCCAGTTGCTCGGCATGGCGCACGTATTTGAGCAGCGGCGGAACCGAGGTGAAGCCGAGCGATTGCATGATCCGAATTCCTTGATCAAGGCCAGCGTGAGCGAATGAATGCCTGAAAGGTAATTTGAAACCCCGACTAAAGTAAATGGCTGGCACTTGCGCGACGTTTGACTCAATTGGCTACTCGAACTGGCCGGATGCGACCGTGACACTTTTGGGCCGCTGACTAGTATGGAGGCCTGCCACATCACTGATCAGACTGCATAAGAAGGACACACGCATGCGACGCTGGAACGGCTGGGGAGAGGCAACAACGGTGGTCGAACTGCCGGCCCAGGGCGCGAGTTTTCTCCATGAACGGCTGGGGGCCGGGCGCGCGTTGCCCGATGCCACGCTGGAGTCGGCATTGGCGCGGGTGCCGCTCTCGCGATTGGCGCCGCACGCCTTGTACAGCGTCGACGCCCATGATCGCCTGCTGCATGCCCGGGGCCAGAGCCTGCCGGACTGGCTGGCGTTGCGCGAAGGGGCGCTGGGCATCTATCCCGACGCGGTGGCATTCCCCGAGACTGCCGAGCAGATCCGCCAATTGCTGGCGCTGGCCCATGCGCAGGACCTGTGCCTGATTCCCTACGGCGGCGGCACCTCGGTGGCGGGGCACATCAATCCGCCGGATTCGACGCGGCCGGTGGTGACCGTGTCGCTGGCGCGGATGAATCGCCTGATCGATCTCGACGAGGCAAGCCAATTGGCGACGTTCGGCCCCGGTGCCAGTGGCCCGCAGGTGGAAAGTCAGCTGCGCGCTCGCGGCTACACGCTGGGGCATTTCCCGCAGTCGTGGGAGTTGTCGACGCTGGGCGGTTGGGTCGCCAGTCGCTCCAGCGGTCAGCAGTCATTGCGCTACGGGCGTATCGAGCAATTGTTCGCCGGCGGCACCCTGGAAACCTTTGCCGGGCCACTGGAAATTCCGACCTTTCCAGCCTCGGCAGCGGGGCCTGATCTGCGCGAAGTGGTGCTCGGGTGCGAGGGCCGCTTCGGGATCATTTCCGAGGTCAAGGTACGGGTCAGTCCGCTGCCCACCGATGAGCGTTTTTACGGCGTTTTCCTGCCCAGTTGGAGCAAGGCGCTGCAAGCGATCCGCCAACTGGCCCAGGCGCGGGTGCCGCTGTCGATGCTGCGCCTGTCGAACGCGGTGGAGACCGAAACCCAACTGGCGCTGGCCGGGCATCCGCAGCAGATCGCCTGGCTGGAGAAGTATCTGAACCTGCGCGGTGCCGGTGAAGGCAAATGCCTGCTGACCTTCGGCGTGACCGGCAACCGCCGGCAAAATGCGCTGTCGCTGAGCCAGGCGCGCCGGCATCTGAAATCCTTCGGTGGCGTGTTTACCGGTACGTTGCTTGGCAAGAAATGGGCGCAGAACCGCTTCCGTTTCCCCTACCTGCGCGAGAACCTGTGGAACGCCGGTTACGTGGTCGACACCCTGGAAACCGCCACCGACTGGAGCAACGTCGACCACCTGCTCAACCTCATCGAAAACAGCCTGCGCGATGCCTTGGCAGCGCAGGGCGAACGGGTGCATGTGTTCACCCATCTGTCCCACGTCTACGGCGAAGGCTCGAGCATCTACACCACTTACGTGTTTCGCCCGGCGGCGGATTACCCGGCGACGCTGGCGCGCTGGCAGGCACTCAAGCACGCGGCCAGCCAGACCATCGTCGACAACCACGGCACCATCAGCCACCAGCACGGCGTCGGCAAGGATCACGCGCCGTATCTGCCACGCGAGAAAGGCGCACTGGCGATGGACACCTTGCAGGCGCTGAGCAAGCACTTCGATCCGGCCGGGCGCCTCAACCCCGGCACGCTGTTGCAGGAGTGACGGTCATGCATCCGGACTGGAACGCCGCATGGCGCCAGCAAACCTTGCCGACATTGGCCGACGCAAGCTGGGATCTGATCGTCATCGGCGGCGGCATCAGCGGTGCCGGCATCCTGCGCGAAGCGGCGCGGCGTGGCTGGCGTTGTCTGCTGCTGGAACAACGGGATTTCGCCTGGGGCACCTCCAGCCGATCGTCGAAAATGGTCCATGGCGGTTTGCGTTACATCGCCAAGGGCCAGTGGCGCCTGACCCGCGATTCGGTGCGCGAGCGTCAGCGTCTGCTCGACGAAGCGCCGGGGCTGGTGGAACCGATGAGCTTCATGATGCCGCACTACCGTGGCGGCTTTCCCGGGCCGCGTGTGTTCGGTGGCTTGTTGTCGGTGTACGACGCGTTGGCGGGACGCCGCAGCCATCGTTTTCATGATGCGCAGCAACTGCGTTTTCTGGCACCGGGGGTGAAGGAAAATCACCTGCTCGGCGGTACCTGTTTTGTCGATGCGCTAACCGATGACGCACGGCTGGTGATGCGCGTATTGAGCGAAGCGCGGGCCGATGGCGCAGTGGTGCTCAACGGGGTGCACGTCGAACATTTGCTGCGCGAAAACGGTCGGGTGTGTGGGGTGCAGATCGAGGACTGCGAAGCGGGTGGATCGCTGCAATTGCGTTGCGGCGTGCTGGCGGTGGCGACCGGGGCGTGGGCTGAGCGCCTGCGTTTGCCCGAGGCACCACGACAGTTGCGGCCATTGCGCGGCAGTCATCTGCTGTTGCCGGGCTGGCGCTTGCCGGTGGCGCAGGCCTTCACGTTTCTGCATGCGCGTGACCGTCGGCCAGTGTTCGTTTTTCCGTGGGAAGGGGCGACGGTGGTCGGCACCACCGACCTCGATCATCGCGAGAATTTGGATCAGAGCGCGAGCATCAGCGCTGAAGAACTCGACTATCTGCTGGCGGCCTGCACGCAACAATTTCCAGGTGCCGAAGTGACGGCGAGCGATGTGCTGTCGACCTGGTCCGGCGTGCGTCCGGTGGTCGGCAGCGCGGCGGCTGAGCAGCAAGGCAAGCCGTCGAATGAAACCCGTGAACATGTGCTGTGGCAGGAGCCGGGTTGCGTCACCCTGGCCGGCGGCAAACTGACGACGTTTCGTCCGCAAGCCATCGAAGTGCTCAAGGCCTGCGCCGACATGCTTGGCCGCGATTTCGAAGATGATGCCGCGCCGGTGTTCGCAGCGGTGCCGCCACTGCCGATCCCCGGACTCACCCCGCAACAGTGGCGACGTCTGGCCGGACGCCACGGTCGTGACCTGCCGCGACTGGCGCAGCTGATCACCGAGTTGGGCCACGAAACGGTCGGCAATACCGACACCTTGTGGGCAGAACTGGCCTTTGCCTGCGAGGCGGAAATGGTGCTGCACCTCGATGATCTGTTGCTGCGCCGCAGCCGACTGGGTCTGTTGCTGGCGCGCGGTGGCGAAGAGCATTTCGCTGCCATCCGCCAACGCTGCCAGCCACGGCTGGGCTGGGACGATGCACACTGGCAGCAAGAGCTGCAGCGTTATCGGGCGTTGTGGCAACGCCATCACGGTCTGCCGGATGCCACGCCTTGAGGCCCCTTGAAGAGAGCGCCATGGATAACCACCCGAACACGCGTTACCTGCTAGCGATCGACAACGGCACCCAGAGCGTGCGCGCATTGCTCTTCGATTTGCAGGGCAATCTGCTGGGCAAAGGCAAGGTCGAGTTGCAGGCGTATTACTCGACGCAACCGGGCTGGGCCGAGCAGGATCCGGAATATTATTGGGCGAAACTCGGCGAGGCCTGTCAGCAGGTATGGGCGCAAACCGGGATTGATCGCTCGCAGATTGCCGGGGTGTCGCTGACCACCCAGCGCGGCACGGTGATCAACGTCGATGCTCAGGGCAAGCCGCTGCGCCCGGCCATTCTGTGGCTCGATCAGCGCCAGAGCGAAGTCGAGGGCGGGATCAAGGGGCCGTGGGGCTGGCTGTTCAAACTGGTCGGCGCGCAGGCCCCCGTGGATTATTTTCGCGCTCAGGCCGAGGCCAACTGGATCGCCCGACATCAACCGGAAATCTGGGCGGCGACCGACAAGTTTTTGCTGCTCTCGGGGTTTCTCACCCATCGTTTGTGTGGGCGCTTTGTCGATTCGGTGGGTTGTTGCGTCGGCTATTTGCCGTTCGACTTCAAACGCCTGAAATGGGCCGCACCCAGCGACTGGAAATGGCAGGCGCTGGCGGTGCGTCCGGAGCAATTGCCGACCTTGCACAAACCCGGCGAAACCCTTGGCTACATCAGCGCCGAAGCGAGCCGCCACACGGGTATTCCCGAGGGGCTGCCGCTGATTGCCGCGGGCGCTGACAAGGCCTGCGAAGTGGTCGGCTCCGGCGTGGTCGATGCGAGCACGGTGTGCCTGTCCTACGGCACCACCGCGACGATCACCAGCACTCGCTCGCGCTATCTGGAAATCGTCCCGCTGATCCCGCCGTACCCCTCGGCGGTGCCGGATCAGTACAACTGCGAGGTGATGATTTATCGCGGTTACTGGATGGTCAGCTGGTTCAAGAACGAGTTTGGTTTGCGCGAAATGCAGCAGGCCAAAGAGCAGGGCATTGAACCCGAGCAACTGTTCGATGCGTTGGTGAATGCGGTGCCGCCGGGATCGATGGGGCTGATGCTGCAACCGTACTGGTCGCCGGGGATTCGTGAGCCGGGTGTCGAAGCCAAAGGCGCGATGATCGGCTTCGGCGACGTGCACACCCGCGCGCACATTTACCGGGCGATTCTGGAAGGGCTGGCGTATGCGCTGCGCCAGGGGCTGGAGAACATCGAGAAGCGCTCGAAGGTGTCGATCAAGCGCCTGCGAGTGGCCGGTGGCGGTTCGCAGAGTGATGCGGCGATGCAGCTGACGGCGAATATTTTTGGTCTGCCGGCGGAGCGTCCGCATGTGTATGAAGCGTCGGGGCTGGGCGCGGCGATCTGCTGTGCGGTGGGGTTGGGCTTGTATGCGGATTTCCCCACGGCAATCGCCGCGATGACGCGGGTGGGCGCGGTGTTCACACCGCAGCCCGAGGCGCAGCAAGTCTATGAGCGTTTGTACAACGAGGTGTACCTGCGCATGTACCGCCAGCTCAAACCGTTGTACCAGAGCATCCGCAAAATCACCGGTTACCCCGCTTAGCTGACCACCACCGTCCCCTGTGGGAGCGAGCTTGCTCGCGAATGCGGAGTGTCAGTCACTATTGTCTTGTCTGACCCACCGCTTTCGCGAGCAAGCTCGCTCCCACAAGGTTATGCGGTGGAATCGGAACCTCTTATGTGGCGCTATCGGAGACTTTTTCTGGTGAGATCGGACAGTGTCAGCGCCGGGGGCGGTTGTTAGGCTCAACCCCCACGGCACTTCCAATAAGAATTAAAAGCAATGAAGCTGACATTTCTCCTGTTGCTGCTTTGTGCAATGGCCCCGACGGCGTGGGGCTGGTCGAACCACACGGTGGGCAGCTATCTGGCGTTGCAGGAACTGCCGGCGCTGCGCGATGCGCCGCCGGTCGAGGTCGAGCCGCTGGAGCGCTTTCTTGTCGAGCAATATCCGGCCGTGGTCGCACTGCTGGAACAACAGGAAAACTTCGCCCGTGAACACTTCACCCAATACCCGCCGCGCCCCGACAATCTGAAGCTGCCCGCGGTGCCGGGCGACAATCTGCGCCACGATTTTCTCACTGCGTTGCGGCTCAATCCGCGCATTCATCTGGCGATGGTCATTCAGCCGCTGCCGGGCCAAGACCTGCCCGAACGCGAACACCTCAGTGCCGATCAGGTGATGGTCGAGCAGACGCTTTCGCCATGGAATCGTCAGCGTTTCATTCGCGTGGCGGACGGCGAGAAAGTCGCGGCGCTGGCGATATTGGCGAGCGCCGCCGACGAGCCGGATTACGGTCACGATATCAACCTGTTCAGCGACAACCCTGGCGAGGTCGGCGCGCTGTATGGCTTCGGCCCGCAGCCGTTCGGCGATGCGCGTTTTCAGTACAGCTCGCAGGCGCCGTTCCACATGGGCTTCTTCCATGAAAGCCCGGTGGTGTATGCCGCTGCCGGATTTCTTCAGCGCAGTTGGCCGGACTGGCGCGCCTATCAGTACCTGGGGCTGGCGCGTTTGGCGTTCGCCTCTGGCCATCCTTACTGGGGCTACCGCTTTCTCGGCTGGGGCGTGCACCACGTGCAGGACCTGACCCAGCCGTATCACGCCAAGCCATTGCCCGGGGTCGAACTGCCGAGTCTGTTGCTGCTGGAAGGCAAGGCGCTGGCCGGTTTTGCCGACGATAAAAAAGCCTCGATCGAACGGGTCGCCACCCGCCATATGGAAATCGAGAAGTATCAATCGACCTGGCTGCGCCGCGTGCTGCGCGCCGGTCAGGCGCATCCGATGCTCGCGGCCTACGCCGATGTCGCTCAAGACCAACAGTATCCGCCGTACTCGGTGGACTACTTGCGCGACGTGGTCAGCGCCGAGTCGGTCGAGGACTCGGCGGCGTTCGATGAAGCCATCGGCCAGTGGCTGGAAACGGCTCCGGTGACCAGTGATTTCAGCAGCGGCAATCAGGTGCAGCGCGAGACATTCGAGCATCCGGCACTCAATCAGCAGCTGTTCAAACTGCTCGGGCATTTCGGCGCGCACAGCCGGATTTATGTCCGTGCGGGACTGGCACCGTAGCCATCGCGACCACGCAAAAAAACAATAAGAACAAGGAGGAACCCATGATCAACACTCGATTGCGCCTCACCGGCGTGGCACTTCCCGGTGTCGGCCTGGCAGGGCTGCTGCAACTCTGCGCGGTGGATGCGTTGCAGGCTGCCGAGTTCAGCGTGCTGGACAATCAAGTCACCGGCTCGATCGACACGACCCTGTCCTATGGCCGTTTGTGGCGGGTGCAGGGCCGCGACAAGAACAACGATGACGTCAACACCAACGACGGCAATCGCAACTTCGATACCGGGCTGGTTTCCGAGGTGTACAAAATCACTTCGGAGCTGGAGGCCAACTACCAGAACTACGGGATGTTCCTGCGTGGCACCGCGTTCTACGACACCCAGTTGATGGACAAGCGCAACGATTACTACCGCAACAACAACCCGGCGCAGCCGAGCCAGAGCTACCCGCAGGACGACCGTTTCACCAGCCAGACCCGCGACATCGCCGGCAGCCGGATCGAAATGCTCGACGCCTATGTCTACGGCAATTGGGACGTGGCGCAGACGCCGATCACCGCGCGGGTCGGGCGTCAGGTGTTCAACTGGGGCGAGGGGATTTTCTATCGCGGCGGGATCAACACCACCAACCCGGTGGACGCGGCGAAATACCGTTTGCCGGGGGCCGAGGTCAAGGAAGTGCTGATGCCGGTGGAGGCCGTGAGCTTCAACATCGGCCTCAGCGATTCGCTGACCCTGGAGAGCTTCTATCAGACCAACTGGAAGGAAACCCGCATCGACCCGGTCGGCACTTTCTACTCGCAGACCGACTTGTTCGCCGATGGCGGCAACACCGGTTACAACAACTTCAGCGGCACAGCGCTTGATACCCCGGTGCCGGGCTTCGGCAACGTCATCGGCCTGTACAGCGCACTGGGCAACAACCCGTTGCTCGGCCCGGCGCTGAAAAGCACCGGCCTTTACGCCAACGGTGTGACCCCGGCCTACGGCAACACGCTGAAAGTGGCGTCGATCGGCAAGGACTACAACGCGCGCAACGACGGCCAGTTCGGCTTCGCCTTCCGCTACATCGCCGAGGAGCTGAACAGCACCGAGTTCGGCCTGTACCTGGTCAACTACCACGCCAAGGAACCGACCATTGCCGCTGACCTCGGTGGCTACAAAGGCATCGACATGAATGCCCTGACCAACATGCTCTCCAGCGTCGCTGGCAGTCAGGCCGGGGCGCTGGCCAACGGTCTGGCGACGGCCGATGTGATGGGCAACATCCAGGCGCATCGGCGCTATGCCGAAGACATCCGCATGTACGGTTTCAGCTTCAACACCACTTTGGGCCAGGCCTCGGTGTTCGGTGAGATTGCCTACCGGCCGAACCTGCCGATCGGCATCGCCGCGACTAACGACTTGATCGGCGACCTGGCCAACGGTGCCGCTGTGGCGGTGACCGGCAAGGCGATCAACGTCGGCGGGCAGATGGTCACCCTCGACAGCGAGATCAACAACGCCGAGCGCGTGGAGGCGTTCAATACCTCGCTGGGCAGCATCTACAACTTCGGCCCGACGCTGTCGTTCGACTCGATGTTCGGCATCTTCGAACTGGCCTCCGAACACTTGCGCGGCAGCAGTCTGCAATACACCGCCTACGACGGCAGCACGCGTTATTACGCCGGTACCGGCAACACCTCTTATGTATCCGGCGGTGATCGTGACGATCAGGTCAACCGCAACTCCTACAGCTACACGGTGATGTTCAACGGCACCTGGAACGACGTTTACGCCGGGGTCAACGTCTCGCCTTACGTCGTCTACAAGGACGACTTCAAGGGCAACAGCTATCAGGCCGGCAACACCATCGACGGGCGCAAGGCCTACACCCTGGGGATCAAGGCCAACTACCAGAACAAGCTCGAAGCCGAGGTGCAATACACCAACTTCTGGGGCGGCGGGCAGAACAACGGGATTCGCGACCGCGACAATGTCGGGTTCAACCTCAAGTATTTCCTTTAAGGGACTACACGCAGATCCATTGTGGGAGCGGGCTTGCTCGCGAATACGGTGTGTCATTGAAGTGGTTGGTGACTGACACACCGCCTTCGCGAGCAAGCCCGCTCCCACAGGGGAACTGCGGTTTCCTGCAGACCTCACACGGAGATCGATCATGTTTTACACATCACGATTCAGCAAAACCACGCTGGCGCTGGTTCTGGGCCTCACCGCCGGCAGCACGCTGGCCGCCATTACCCCGCAACAAGCCGAACAACTGAAAACCACCCTCACGCCCATGGGCGCCGAGCGAGCCGGCAACGCCGCCGGCACCATTCCGGCCTGGACCGGTGGCATCACCCAGGCGCCCGCCGGCTACAAACCGGGCCAACATCACCCGGACCCATATGCGGCGGACAAGCCGTTGTTCACCATTACCAAGGCCAATCTCGACCAGTACAAGGCCCACCTCAGTCCCGGGCAGATTGCGCTGTTCACCAGCTACCCGGACACGTTCCAGATGCCGGTCTATCCGTCGCGTCGCTCGGGTTCGGCGCCGCAGTGGCTGTATGACAACACCCTGAAGAACGCGACCTCGGCCAAGCTGCTGGAGGGCGGCAGCGGATTCGCCGATGCCTACGGTGGCGTGCCGTTCCCGGTGCCCAAGGACGGCATCGAAGTGCTGTGGAACCACATCACCCGTTATCGCGGAATCTACGTGGTACGTCGCGCGTCCGAAGCCCCGGTGCAGCGCAACGGCAGCTTTGCCCTCGTCACCTCGCAGCAGGAAGCGCTGTTCAACTTCTACCGTCCGGGCGGGCAGTACGCCGACCTGAAAAACATCCTGTTCTACTACCTCGCTTTCGTGAAAAGTCCGGCGCGGCTGGCCGGCGGTGCGGCGTTGGTGCACGAGATGCTCGATCAGCTCAAGGACCCGCGCCAGGCCTGGGTCTACGACGCCGGCCAACGCCGCGTGCGCCGCGCGCCGAACCTGGCATATGACACGCCGATCGCCTCGTCCGATGGCCTGCGCACGGCGGACGACACTGACCTGTTCAACGGCTCGCCGGATCGCTACGACTGGAAGCTCAAGGGCAAGCAGGAAATCTACATTCCCTACAACAACTACAAGGTCGGCAGCCCCGACGTGAAGTACGCACAACTGCTGACCCCCGGCCACCTCAACCCGCAATTCACTCGCTATGAGCTGCACCGTGTGTGGGTGGTCGAAGGCAACCTCAAACCGGGCGCGCGGCATATCTATTCCAAACGCGTGCTGTTTCTCGACGAGGACAGCTGGGGCGCGGCGCTGGTTGATCAATACGATGGGCGAGGGGAGTTGTGGCGGGTGTCGATGGCCTACCTGAAAAACTTCTACGACCTGCCGACCACCTGGAGCGCACTGGACGTGTTCCACGACCTGCAAGCCCGGCGTTACTACGTGCAGAACCTCGACAACGAAGAAGCCTCCACCGTGGACTTCTCGCAACCGGTGCCGGAAGACGCGTATTTCATGCCGTCGGCGTTGCGCCAGCGCGGGACGCGCTAAGGGTCACCGGACTGATGATCGAACGCAATCCCTGTAGGAGCTGCCGAAGGCTGCGATCTTCTGACTTTGATTTTAAAAACAAGATCAAAAGATCGCAGCCTGCGGCAGCTCCTACAAAGGCTCGATCAAATGGCGTTACAACCTGGAAACGAAGATTCGTAAACCGAGTGGTAGTCTCGCTGCTTCGATGGCTGTATCGCTGGAGTACATTGTGGCGAGTTTGACTATCAGCAATCTTGACCTTCAGCTCTATGAAGAACTGCAGTTAGCGGCAGATATTAATAATCGTTCGATTGAAGAGCACGCGCGTGTGATGTTGCAGAAAGCGCTCGAGCAGAATCAATCTGCCGCTGGCTTGGGGACTCGAATTCATAGACGATTTAATAATGTCGGTGACGTTGAATTGGATGTGCCTTCACGCTGAAGCCAGTATTTTCTCGGCATCGCCAATTTTCAGTGGCAGTAAATCTGACCCAATCGCGGGCAAGCCCGCTCCCACAGGTTTTTCGGTCGTTCACATATTCCGTGTTCGACTCGTTTCCTGTGGGAGCGGGCTTGCCCGCGATTGGATTTACCCTTTGGTGCTGACTGAAAATCAGACTCGGAAGTGGCTGACCATCTGCTGCAACTGACCGCCCAGGCGTGCCAGTTCAACGCTGGACGCTGCGGTTTCATCGCTGGCCGCGGCGGTCTGTTCCGACACGTCGCGCACGTTGATGATGCTGCGGCTGATCTCTTCGGCCACGGCGCTTTGCTGTTCGGCGGCGGCGGCGATCTGCTGGTTCATCGACTGGATGTTCGACACCGTGCGGGTGATGTTTTCCAGGGAGTCGCCAGCCTTGCGGGTCAGGGCCACGCTGCTGTCGGTCAGGGCGCGGCTGTTGTTCATCACCGCAGCCACTTGCTGGGTGCCGTTCTGCAGACCGGCGACCAGGCCTTCGATCTCTTCGGTGGATTTCTGCGTACGCTGGGCGAGGCCACGGACTTCGTCGGCGACCACGGCAAACCCACGCCCGGCTTCACCGGCACGCGCCGCTTCGATTGCGGCGTTGAGCGCGAGCAGGTTGGTCTGTTCGGCCACAGCCTTGATCACGTCCATGACGCTACCGATCTTGTCGCTTTCCTGTTGCAGCACGCTCATGGCTTCGGTGGAACGCACCACTTCGCTGGCCAGACGTTCGATCTGCGCGATGGCTTCATTCACCACTTTGTCGCCTTCACGGGCTTCGCCGTCAGCGGCGGCAGCGGCTTGCGAGGCTTCTTCGGCGTTGCGCGCGACTTCCTGCACGGTGGCAGTCATCTCGTGCATGGCAGTGGCCACCTGATCGGTCTCGACCTTCTGGCTGTTCACGCCGGCGCTGGTTTGTTCGGTCACGGCCGAGAGTTCTTCGGCGGCGCTGGCGATCTGAGTGACGCCGTCGCGGATGCCGCTGATCAGGTCGCGCAGGGTCACGCCCATGCGCGCGATGCCTTGTTGCAGCACGCCGAGTTCGTCGCGACGGGTGACCGTGACGTTCTGGGTCAGGTCGCCGCTGGCAATGCGCTCGACCACGGCCAGGGTTTCTTGCAGCGGACGGGTGATCTGACGGGTGATGATCACCGCGGCAATCACACCGACCAACAGCGCCAGCAGGGTGCTGATCAACTGGAAGGTACGAGCCTGGGCGCTTTCGATGTCGCGACGGTCGAGCTGGATCTGGTACAGCTGCTCGCTGGTGTTGACGATCGCGGTGCCCTGATCGGTCATCTCTTTACGCGCCTGCACCGCTTCGCTGTTGGCGTTTTTATACGCCTGCAACGCGCTGCGGTAGTTGGTCAGGGCGGTTTCCAGCTGATGGAGCGTGTCTTGCTGGGTACCCGAGAAGTGCGTGTTCAATTGCTTGAGGCTGTCGATGGCCACGTTCAGTTGGCCGACGGCTTTCTGCTCGGTTTCGGCATTGGTGGTGGCCGTGTAGCCGCGCACTTCATAGCGCGCGAGGATGAACGCTTCCTTGGCTTCGGTGATGGCCTGGAACTGCGCGAAGCGCTCGTCGCTCAGGGGCAACTGCTGAACGCGGTTGCTGATCGACTCGATCAGGTTATAAGCGGTGTCAGCGTTGGTGCCCATCACGTCACGGGCACTGTTGCCGGTGCGGTAGGCGTTACGCATCTTGTTCAGCGAGGTCTGGTATTCGGCGATGGTCGCGGCCTGTTCCTTGAGCAGCTTGACGTTTTCCGGGCTCTTGAACTTGTTGATCAGCGCCTGTTGTTGCGCGGCGAAGCTTTCGAGGGTGGTTTGTACATTCTGCGCGGCGGTTTCGTCGCCGTTGGTCAGCATGTATTGCAGGCGCACCACGCGCAGCTTGGTCAGACCCGCATTGAGCTGGGTGATGTCGCTCATCCAGTTGCTGCGGTCAATCAGGCCGCCGAGGCTGGTCCAGCCAGTCAGGGCGAGGACGCAGGTCAGGGCCAGGACCAGGCCGAAGCCCAGGCCCAATTTCATGTTCACGCTGATGTTGCCGAACCAGCTATTCATCACAATTCCTCCAGGAACGTAGAGCTACTTGATCGTCGGTCAGGCTGGAAGATTGTTGTTTTTTTGAGCCAGCAAGGGTGTTAGCAGGTTTGTATCGGCCGCAAACACGAGAGCTGAAAGGATTTTGTCCTACGGAATTTGTAACAAGGGCACTTCAAGACTTTTTTCACATACGTTTCACCGGCCACTTACGCACGCCTCTTTACCCTTACCGCATCGAATTGACTGTGATGCATGCCGACGAGGCGGCCCGATGTGGAATTGAGACTGAGTCTGTTCGGCGTCAAACGCTCGATCTCCCTGAGCGGACTGGCCCGTTATCGCAATACCTGGGTGGTGCTCGCCGCGTCGCTGCTGGTGATTCCGCTGACCCTGTGGCTGCTTGCCCCGGCGGCGGTGCCGGACCTGGCGCATGGCAATGTGTCCGGCGCCCGCGCGCTGGCGGCCGGGTGGGCCAAGGGCGACATGATCGTGCTGGTGCGTCACGTCGAGCGCTGCGATCACTCCCCGGCGCCATGCCTGAGCGGCGATGATGGCATCACCGACCGCTCGCGCAGTGTCGCGGTGGGTGTCGGCGCACAGTTCGAGCATCTGGGCCTGAACCGCGTCGATATCTATAACAGCCCGATGCTGCGCACCGTGCAGACCGCCGGCTACATGTTCAACCGCGCGGCCAGCGAAGACTGGCTGATCAGTTGCAAGGGGCGCATCTTGCAGGAAGCGCTGGCGCACAAGATCCCGGGACGCAATCTGATTCTGGTGACCCACAGTGAATGCATGGCGGAGCTGGAAAAAGATCTGGATGTACCGGTGTCTGACCCTGGCTACGGCTCTTCGCTGTTCGTTTCCGCCGCGAACAAGGCCGCCCCGCGCATGCTTGGCTTTATCGAGGCCTCCGACTGGCACTCAGTGACCACTCGATGAACTGAGGTGCGCAAAGCGTCAGCCCAAACAAAACCCGCCAGTCCGGCGGGTTTTTTATTGTCTGGCGCGAGGGCGTCAGTAGCCGACGAAGTAGTACGCCTGACGCCCGACCATCATGGTCTTGAGCACTTTGAGCGGTGCGGCGGGTTCGCTGTCTGCCGAGATCACCGCAACGTTCGACGGTGACGCGCTGAGGAAATCATGCAGTTGCGCGTCGGTGTCCAAGCCCTTGAGCACGCTTTGGGTGTAGAACACGCTGGCGCCGCCGACCCGTTCATTGGCCTGGAATAATGCGACCTGCTGACCGTTGGCCTGCAAGCTCTGAATGTGTTCGGTCAACGGCAGGAACGACAGCTCCTTGTCGGCGTTGGGCAGTGCCCACTGCGCGGCGCCGAGGTAGCTGCCGATCACCACTGTGAGCAATCCTGCGGCAAGCGCCTGACGACGACGGGCGATTCTTCCGATAAAGCGGTCGGCGGTTTCACGCGCCTGCAAGCGCTCGAACAACACGCGCGCGTACTCCGCGGCGATCACGGCAGCCGCCGGGGTCATCGACATCAGGTACACCGTGCGCTTGCTCGAGGCCAGGGTCAGCATGATGAAGTGCGCAACGATCCACAGGCTGAAAAACAGCAGGTAACGGTTGGCCTTCAGCTCCTTGCGGAAATGCCACAGGCCCAGGTACACCAGAATGTTCCAAGGCAGAAACGCTTCCGGCAGTTTGGCCAGATAGTAATAAAACGGCTCGTAATGCCCGGCCTCGACGAACGAGCCGCTGAAGCGCCCGACGCTGTTGGTCAGCAGCACTTCAGCGACGGCGTGCGAGCCACCGCGCTGATACAGCACGGCGAGCCAGATCAGCAACGGAATCAGCCCCACGGCCGTGAGCAGGCCGGGACGCAGCCAGGCGCCGATCTTCAGGCGTTTGTCGATCAGGTTATCGGCCAGCAGGTAGGCGAAAATCACCACCCCCGGCATCGCCAGACCGAGCACACCCTTGCTCAAAGTGGCGATAGCGATCCCGACGATAAACAGCAGCGAGTTACCGGCGCTCGGTGCGCGTTGTGCCTGAAAGAACGCCAGCAGCGCCGTGGCCACGCCGAGCGCCAGCAGCGCATCCTCGCCGACCCCGCGCACGTTGCTCCAGTAACTGGCCATGGTTGCCAGCAGAATCCCCGCCGTCCACGCGACCGCTTTCGGGCGCCCGAAACGGCGCAACATGCCGTACAGCAGCATCACGCTGAGCAATCCGGCCACCGCCGACGCCAGCCGCACCGCCCACGGCGAAACACCGAACACGCGCATGGCGCCGGCGTCCAGCCACAGGCTCAGCGGTGGTTTTTCCAGAAACGGCTCGCCAAACAGGCGCGGCGTCACCCAGTCATCGTCCAGATGCATCTCCATGGCGATCCCGGCGACCCGGGCCTCGGTGGAGCCTTGCAACTGGTGGTTACCCAAAGCGAAAAAAAACAGCAGGGCGGCGAGTAGAAACAGTGAAGTGGCGG
The DNA here is from genome assembly GCF_057799175.1 of Pseudomonas sp. 14P5.3.2. Taxonomy (NCBI): domain Bacteria; kingdom Pseudomonadati; phylum Pseudomonadota; class Gammaproteobacteria; order Pseudomonadales; family Pseudomonadaceae; genus Pseudomonas; species Pseudomonas sp. 14P5.3.2. The sequence goes on from NZ_JBYOKU010000004.1 coordinate 46,996, forward strand.
CACGCGGCATGGATTTCAGGCAACCGGAAAGGGCAGGAGCCTTGAGCATACTTCGCCAATGCTTAACAAATTGTGAAACTCACGCTAATTGTCGCGACCAGCGCTGATCCGGCGTTTCGAACAACGGATTAACCAGCGCCGTCAGCACATGATCCTGCCAGCGTCCGGCGATATTCAAATAAGCCTTGGCATAGCCCTCGCGCTCGAAACCCAGGCGCTCCAGCAGCCGCGCACTGCGCTCGTTACCGGGCATGTAGTTGGCCATGATCCGATGCAGGTTCTGCGTGTCGAACATGTAGCCGATGCCGGCCTCCAGACCCTCCTGCATCAAGCCCTGGCCCTGATGCGCGTGGTCGATGTGATAACCCAGATAACAGGCCTGAAACGCCCCGCGAATGATCCCGCTGAAATTGCACGCGCCGATCATCTGCTGGCCATCCGGCGTCAACAGGGCGAAATGCATCGCCAGCCCGGCCTCGAAAGCACTGGCCTGGACTTCAAGGCGTCGGCGAATCTGCTCGGTGGAAAAGTATTCGCTGGTGCGAATCGGCGACCAGGGCGCGAGGTGGCGCTGGTTGCGTGCATAGAAGTCACTTTCCAGCTCGGCCTGTTCCGGGGCGAGGATGGCGAGCGTCAGGCGTTGGCAGGGCAGACTCAGCAGTGACATCGGCGGCTCCGATTGGCAGGGTCGAGGGACAGGATTGATCACGGGATGGAAAAAAACAAACCGCGCGCATCGTTCCGGCAGCAAACGCCAGGCAAAAAAAAGCCCGCGGGAGAGCGCGGGCGAACCGTAGTTTCTTGAATGAGCGAGCGGACTGTACCGTGTTGATCGCACCGGAGCAGTGAAGAAAAATTCATCTCGGTGGCGGCGGCTCTGCAACGCTTCAGGGCAGATGATCCGCGGCGAAATCGGCTTCCGAACGTGCCGTCAGCCGGCCCTTGCGGCAGGCCTGCTGAAAGCGTTCGAAGTCGCGCTCGTTCTGCGCGGTGTAACTGCGGGCGTATTTGAACAAAGCGTCGGCCAAGGCATCGCCCTTGCCGATATAGCCGCTGATGACCGCCGCATTACCCGAAGCTTTGGCGTGCGCCCGGGCCAGTGCACGGCCACAGACCCTGGCATAGGCGGCGAAGGTTTCGGCGTCGAAGTTTTCCAGCTCGGCGGAGATCTTCATGTCGCGCAATTGCCGGACATAGAAAAACCGACCGGTAGGGCCGGTGGTCCAGCCAAGAAACAGGTCGCTGGCCGATTGCATCAGGCGCTGACCCTCGACCACTCGCTGACCTTCATGGCGCGTCCGGCATTTGGCTTTCACATAGTCGGCCAGCACCGAGCGCCGCGCTTCCTTGAATTGCAGGAACAGCGGCGATTCCCGTTCGTCAGTCAGCAGCGCCACGAGACAGCGGGTGCCAACACTGCCCACGCCGACCACTTTGAACGCCAGATCCTGCACCTGAAACCGTGAGAGCAACTCCCGGCGGTCAGCCTGCAGCGTGGTCCTATAATCGCGCATGAACGCTTCGGACAGCGGACGCCAGTCTGACAGCCGCAGCCAGTCATCATCGGCGTCGAGCAGCGTGGTGTTGTTGTGCAGGTGAAAGATTTCCGGCAAGTCGTCGCGAATAACCAGCCGCCCGTTGGCGTCGCGCTCGCTGATCTTCGGCAGCAACTCGGCGTGGGTGCGCCGTTCGGCTTTATCGACGGCGCGCTGCACATGCTCCAGCGCACTCTTGCGCGCCTGATCGAGCAAGTCTTCGTACTTGATCGAGTCGTACCAGGTTTCCAGCGCACTCTGTTCGGCGCACTCAAGCATCGTCGCCTGATAGGCGCCCACCATCTGCCGACAGACCTCTTCCTGAACCGAATCGCCATGGCGCAAATCACGAGTGGCGATCACAAAACTGGCCGCCAGACGCTTCAGATCCCACTCCCACGGCCCTGGGTGAGCCTCGTCGAAATCGTTGACGCTGAACAACAGATTGCGCTCCGGCGTGGCAAACCCGCCGAAATTCATCAAATGCGCGTCACCGCAGATTGGCCCGACCAGCCCCATGTTCTCGGTGTCCGACAGATCGTGCGCCTGCACCAATGCGTTGCCGCGAAAGAAGGCGAACGGCGACACCAGCATCCGCCCGTAACGCAATTCCACCAGTGAGGCGACGCGGCCCTGACTGGAGGCCTTGATCAGCGGGATCGGATCGCGGTTCATCTTTCCGGTGATGGCGTGGGCGCTGCGCGAGCATTGTTTGCGGGCGTCCTTGCCTTGCTTCATGCGGTCTTGGAGGGTGGTCATGAGCGCTCGTTTTGGCGGTGGGGGCGGTGTGAGTTTAGAAGCGGTTTGAAGGTTTATCCTCCGGCCGCAACGCGCCCAGTTATTTCAGAACGCCGTGACCTTGTCCTCACGCAAAATCCACCCGGCTTACCGGCCCCCAACCTCTACTGAACCTGCCGCATCTTCCCCGCGCCAGCGTCGGCACTGTCATACACCGGGAAGCGTTTACCCATTCCACGAGAGTCCATTCGTCCAGTGATTAAAGTGGCTGATGTTCAGCGATGAGCGGAGAACCTGACTTGTACGTTTCCTGAAGCATCCATTGCACGTAAGTCAACCCGGCGACTGTCAACCCGGGTCGCGCTGATTGCGAAATCAATGTGGATTTCCGAATCGGAAATCCAGTGAATATCTGGCGAAGCCGAGTGGTCAACGAAGCTGTCGCATTCGCCTGAATAAACGTCGTAATTCTTGCTTTGTACCACCTCCTCCAGTGGCATCCGGCTGTTGAACACGACCACAGTGTCGTTACACATCGGCGCAATCGCCCCACCGCCCGAGCGAGAAATCAGGGCTGCGCTGTAATGTCCACCAGGTGAAACGAAAACCTTGGAATACACATCGTCATCGGCGTCGGCAGTCATGCCGATCAAAGTAATTGCGGCGTACTTCAATACGCTAAGAACACCGATTATCGAAAAGACCCTCTTCACCCAACTGAACAGCCTGGATCGGTAAGAGATGCCGGTTGATGGGGGGAGTGGAGGTGGGATCAAGCGGGGGAGGTCGGTCATAACTGTCCATGTCGAATTGCGAAAAGCGTTCCAGCCAGGCTGAGAGGGGGCGAATCTACGCCGGCTCTTGTGCGTCAACAAGGTGGTTTTTAGCCACTTGCTGTCATTTTGACTGATCAAACGAGGAGGGGCGTGATGAATTTCAGGCACAAAAAAAGACGTCCGTGGACGTCTTTTTTACATTGAGTTTGGTGGAGCCGGGGGGATTTGAACCCCCGTCCGCCAGTGCTCCGCTGTCGGTACTACATGCGTAGCCGTGTCTATTAAGTTAACCCTCAGCGACCCGACGGGCAGGGTGCTTTGGGCGAGTTGTGTAAGTTTTAGCCGCTTCGTCCACAACGTACTGCACGGCGATTCTGTTCTATATGACAATCATTTCGGGTTTACAGACATCCCCTGATGATTGCTGGGCCCGAAGGCACCAGGAGTGCATGTCAGCTGCAATTAAGCAGCGAGAGCAGCACCGTATTGGTCGTCATTGGCAACTATAAGAAGTTGCAACAGTGGATTTACGACTTCTGTTACCAAGTCGGCATGCACCTAAAGTTTCGTCACCGGCGTCGAATCCTAATCGGCCCCGAACTCATTGCCTCGTACATCAGGTGAGGCAACAAGCCTGCGCAGTGTACGCCAAACGGCCCCCGAGGCCAACCCGAAGGTTGGCCGGGGCGTGAATCAGTTGTTGGTGCCGCTGGATTTACGCAGTTCCACGATGGTTTGCGAGGTTTCCGCAATGCAGTCGTCGATTTTGCCTTGGGCCTTGAGCGCCTTGGCTTTGGCAACACTGGTTTCAGCGCGCTGAGTCAGTTCTGGATTCGAAGACAACTGCCCTTTGGCATTGTCGATGGTCTGGATATTGGCATCGCACAGGTCGGCAGGCTTGTCGGCGGCGAACGAGGTGGAGGCCAGCATCGAGGCAGTAACGAACAGACCTAACAGTACAGAACGTTTCATGTGTATCTCCTTGAACTGAGGGACCCAGACTTCGCTGGCCGTCAGGACGGGCAACCGAGTGGAAGAAAAACCCCGATTTTCGGGGTCTGTTCTGTGGACTACGGTCGCGCGCAAGGGTTCTATTTTTCTTCAGCAGGCCTTGGCCCGGGTTACCCGATCCACCAGATAGACCAGTCCGTGATAGTCGATGCCGCCGTGCTGCGTTAGGCCGATCTCACAGGTGCGGCTGGTGGAAATCCCCTCGCTGCAGTGCTGCACCGCGTCCTTGAGTGTGCGCAGCGAATGGCTGTTCAGCTCCGGTGTGGTGAAGCCCTTGTCGCCGGCAAACCCGCAACAATGAATGCCTTCCGGGATCACTACGGTCTTGCTGCATTTGCGCGCGAGATCGATCAACGCCTGGCTTTCGCCCAGGTGATGTGTGCTGCAGGTCACGTGAACCGCAATCGGTGCTTCTTGCGGGGTGAACTCCAGACGATCGAGAAGATGCGTACGGATGAAGCGCACCGGGTCGTACAGATCCAGGCGAACATCTCCTACGTCCTGCACCAAACGCAAGGTGCAGGGGCTGGTGTCGCAGTAGATCGGATCGAGCCCGCCACGACTGGCATGGAGGAGGGCGCTGATGAGTTCCTGGCGTTTGTGTTCGGCCTGTTCGGCGTAGCCTTTGGAGGCAAACGGCTGACCGCAGCAGAGGTTGTCCAGATTGTCCGGGAACACCACTTGGTAACCGGCCTTTTCCAGCAGGCCACGGGTCTTGTCGTACAGCGACATCTGCTCTTTGTCACCCGCCGCCGGGCCCATCACCCGTGATACGCAGGCCGCCAGATACACCACGCGCGGGCGCTCGTCCGACACACTCGGGCTGAAGCGAATGGCTTTTTCCGCTTGCGGCATCGCATTGGTCCACAGCGGCACCTGGCCTTTGGACAAGCGCGTCAGCGTCGCCGAAAGCTTCGCCAGACGCGGTGCGCCAAGCAGCATCCGTGCGCCATTGGCCACGTGCAGGGTGAAGCGTGCACCTTGCAGGGTCTTGGCGAAATTTCCTTCGATCCAGTCAGCGGTTTTCTGATGCGTCGCGTGTCGGCCACGAAGCTTTTTCACCAGTTCGCCGGTGTTGATGCCCACAGGGCAACGCTGTGCGCACAACCCGGTCGCCGCGCAGGTCTCGATGCCTTGGTACTCGTAGGCTTGTTCCAGCTCGGTGGTGTCAACACCGGCGCGTTTTTTCGCCTGAATATCACGCCAGATCACGATGCGCTGGCGCGGGCTGAGGGTCAGTCCTTTCGACGGGCAGACCGGTTCGCAGAAACCGCACTCGATGCACTTATCAACAATCTCATCCGCCGCCGGCAGCGGTTTCAGATGTTTGAGATGGATCTGCGGATCTTCGCTGAGCACCACGTCCGGGTTGAGGATGCCGTAGGGGTCGAGCAGGCGTTTGAGCTGCCACATCAGTTGATAGGCATCGCTGCCCCATTCCAGCTCAACGAACGGCGCCATGTTGCGCCCGGTGCCGTGTTCGGCCTTAAGCGAACCGCCGAACTCCACCGCCACCAGTTGCGCGACGTCGTCCATGAACGCCTGATAGCGTGCGACTTCTTCCGGACTGTTGAAGCCTTGGGTGAAGACGAAGTGCAGATTGCCTTCCAATGCGTGTCCGAAAAGGATCGCTTCGTCGTAGGCATGTTTGTCGAACAGCGCGATCAGGCGATTGACGCCGATGGCCAGTTGCTCGACCGGGAAGGTCACGTCTTCGATGATCACCGTGGTGCCGGTTTTACGCACGGCGCCGACGGCGGGGAAGGTGTCCTTGCGGATCGCCCAGAGCTTGGCGTTCTCGACCGGGTCTTCGGTGAAGTCGACTTGTTTTTCCACCGGGAAACTGGCCAGCGAAGCCATGATCTGCGCCAGTTGTTCTTGCAGCAAAGTGGAAGAGGCGGCGCGGGATTCGATCAGCAGCGCGCAGGCGTTGTTCGACAGGTGTTGTACGAAATCCGGCATGCCCGGTTTGTCCTGCACCGAGCGCAGACTGCGCCGATCCAGCAGTTCTACCGCCGACACCGGTTGGCTTTTCAGCACGGTGACCGCGTTGCAGCAGGTTTCCACATCCGGGAACACGATCAGAGCCGAGGCCTTGTTCGGGTGGTCGATCACCGTGTCGTAGGTCACCGCACTGATGAAGCCGAGCGTGCCTTCGGAACCGACCAGCAGGTGGCTCAAGATATCCACAGGCTCGTCGAAATCCACCAGCGCATTGAGTGACAGGCCGGTGGTATTTTTCAGACGGTATTTGTGGCGGATTCTCGCCGCCAGTTCGGCATTGGCGCGGGTCTCGCGGCCCAATGTCGCCAGGCGCTCCAGCAGATCGCTGTGGCTGACGCGGAAAGCGGCGACGCTGGCGGCGTCTTCGGTGTCGAGGCGGGTGCCGTCGGCGAGTACCAGGCGAATTCCGGCCAAGGTGTGATAGGTATTTTGCGCAGTGCCGCAGCACATGCCGCTGGCGTTGTTGGCGACGATGCCGCCGATCTTGCAGGCATTGATCGACGCCGGATCCGGGCCGATCTTGCGTCCGAAAGGTGCCAACCACGCATTGGCCTGTGCGCCGATCACACCGGGCTGCAGGCGAATCTGCATGCCCTGGCCGCGAATCTCGCGAGCGTTCCAGTTATCCCCCAGCACAATCAGCACCGAATCGCTGATCGCCTGCCCGGACAAACTGGTGCCGGCGGCGCGGAAGGTCACCGGGACCTGATCGCGCTGGGCCAGTTTCAGCAGCGCCACCACTTCGTCTTCGGACTCGACGCGGATCACCAGTTTGGGAATCAGCCGATAAAAGCTGGCGTCGGTGCCGAAGGCCAATGTCGACAGCGGATCGTCGAAACGGCGCTCCGCTGGAATCAGTTGCTGCGCATCGCGCAGGAAATTCACCGGAAGCGTCATTGGTCCTCCAGGATCAGCACCACAAGGTCTTTCGGGCCGTGGGCGCCGTAGGCCAGCACTTGTTCGATGTCGGCAGTTTTCGACGGGCCGGACACCAGCAGCGCGTTTGTCGGCATGCCTTGGGCCCACTCGAATTCCTGTTGCACCTGATAGAAGTTGTCGCGGATTTCGCTGGCCTTGAGCAGGGCGAAATGCACCGGCGGCACCAGGCTCATCAGTCTCGGTTCTTCACGGGTTGGCCAAAGGATCAAGCTACCGGTCGCGGCGATGGCGCCGAGGGTGCCGGTGAGGCTGGCAGGGGTGTCGTTGAACAGCTCGGCTTTCCATTCTTCCATCGGCCGGTTGTAGGACTTCAGCGTCGGCAGATCAGGATTGTTCGCCCAGTGTTGTGTGATGCGCTGCCCATGGGGTGTAGTCGGTGCGATCAGCAGGCTTGGCAACCGACGGTCCCGCAGCAATTGCGCGAGCAGCGCCGGCCAGTCTGCGCCAGTAATCAGATGGATCTCGGTGTGCACCGCTTCCATCAGTTTGCGCAGTTGCGGGATACGTTGCTCAGCGCTGTAGGTGTAAGGCTGCGTCACCAGATCGACGTCGAAGTCGTCGGCAATCGGTGTGGCGCCGGTCAGACTTTTCCGCAGCTTGGCGAGGATATTTTGCTTGGCGCTCATCAGCGGTCTCCCTGTTTGGCCAGATGTTCGCGGGCCATGTCATGCAGTGAGCGGGCGGCGGGTTTGGGTGCGCTGTGGTTTTGCGTCCATGGGCCGATATGGCTCGGGATCAGGGCGCGCAGGCGCGTGGCGAAGAACCCGAACAACCGATACAGCGTCGGCGAGCTGTTGAGTTTCGCCCAGGCGTTCCAGATGAAGCGTTCCTTGCGCGAATACTTGCTGCCCTGGCCGCGCATCACTCGATGCGGACTGTCCGGGGCTTTGACGTTTTCTTCGCGCAGGCGCCGCAGGATCGCCGGGATAGGAATTTTCACCGGGCACACTTCACCGCAGGCACCGCACAACGACGAAGCGCTCGGATGATCCGGTACTTTCGCCAGACCGACCATGTGCGGGGTGATGATTTTGCCGATCGGTCCCGGGTAAACCTCGCCATAGGTGTGACCACCGACGCGGGTGTAGACCGGGCAATGGTTCATGCAGGCGCCGCAGCGGATGCAGTTCAGGGCCTGGCGCAGCTCGCTGTCGGCAAAGGCCTGACTGCGACCGTTGTCGAGCAGGACCAGGTGCACTTCCTGTGGGCCGTCGAGTTCATGTTCCTTGCGCGGGCCGGAGATCATGTTGACGTAAGTGGTGATCGGAATGCCCAGCGCCGAGCGGGTCAGCAGCGATAGCAGCGGCACCACGTCGCGCAGGTTTTCCACAACCTTTTCGATGCCGGTGACGGCGATGTGCACCGGCGGCACGGTGGTGGTCATGCGCCCGTTGCCTTCGTTTTCCACCAGTAGCAGGGTGCCGGTCTCGGCCACGGCGAAGTTGACGCCGGAAACGCCGATGTCCGCTTCGAAGAATTTCTGCCGCAGGACTCTGCGACCGATCTGAATGAGTTGGTCAACGTCCTTGGTGTACTCCACGCCAAGTTTGTCGTGGAACAAGGACGCGACCTGACCGGCATTCTTGTGGATCGCCGGCATAATGATGTGTGAAGGCTTCTCGTGGTCGAGCTGGACGATGTATTCCCCCATGTCGGACTCCAGGCATTCAACACCTTGAGCCTCGAGGAAATGGTTCATCTCCATCTCTTCGCTGACCATCGATTTGCCCTTGATCACTTGCCGCGCCTCGTGAGCGCGGATGATCGATAAGACGATGCCATTGGCCTCGTCCACCGTTTCCGCCCAGTGCACTGTCACACCGTTGCGGGTCAGGTTCTGTTCCAGTTGCTCGAGCAAGTCGGGCAACTTGGAGAGCGCACGCGCCCTGATCGAGTTGCCCAGGGCGCGCAAATGTTCTCTTTCGTGGGCATCGCTGAAAGCCGCTGCCCGCTTGGTCATCAGTGAATCCATCGCAGTGCGGAAGTTGTTCCGTAGCTGCGCATCGCCCAGAGCGTTATGTGCCCGGGTGCGGAAATCTTCTTCTACGGCGACCGTAGGAATAATCGCGGAGGTGCTCATTTCGCACCTCCGGTTCGCTGCCAGAGGAAGCTCGCCAGGTGTTGCCCGCGCAGTGCTTCCTGCTGTTTTTCCAGCGAGCCGTTGATGTTCATCAAGCAGCCGCAGTCGGCACTCAACACCTGATGCGCGCCGGATTCCTTCAACGCTCGGGTCTTGTCAGCCACCATCGCGCCGGAAATGTCTGGCATACGGACGCTGAATGTCCCACCGAAGCCACAGCATTCGCTTTCATGGTCATGGTTGACCCGTTCCACGTTGCTCAACTGCGCCAACAACTCGCGGCCGTGCAGGTGGGTGTTCATTTCACGGCGTGCCGAACACGAGGTGTGCAGCGCGACTTTGACCGGCTCGCCGCTGTCCTTGAGCTGCACTTTGCAGACGAACAGCAGGAACTCGGCCAGCTCATAGGTGCGGGCCGCGAGGGCCTGCACCTGTTTCAAGGTTTCCGGCTCGTCCTTGAACAAGTCGGCGTAATGCTCGCGCAGCATGCCCGCGCAGGAACCCGACGGCACCACCACCGGATATTCCCCGGCAAACAGCGCCAGTTGCGAGCGCGCGACCGTCCGCGCCTGCTCGGTGTAACCCGAGGTGTAGGCCGGTTGCCCGCAGCAGCTCTGCCCCTGCGGGTACTCGACGCGGATGCCTTCGCGCTCCAGCAAGTGGATCGCGTCCATCCCGGCTTCGGGGTAGAACAGGTCGACCACGCAGGTCCCGAACAGGTAGACCCGCGACGGTTTCTCGCTGGGGTATTGCCGAGGTTCGGGCAGTGGCGGTGCAACGCGGGTGGCGTTGGGCACAGCGTTGTAAAAAAGCTCGCTCATCAGGCGTGTCTCCGGGTGGGCCCGGTTATCCGTCTGTGGCGGCTGCTGAATATAGACAGCATTGCTTTCAGCAGCCTTACAGACCGGGTTGTGAATTGCTGACGCCGGAATCACGAACCGGCGTCGGTTTTTTCCGTGTTGCTTGTAGGCTTCTTCCAGCTTTAGTGCACCAGCATGCCGGTGAACCAGTAGGCCTGGGCCAGGGTAATCAGGCCGACAATCGTCGCAAAGAATAGGCTGTGCTTGAGGGTGAAGCGGAACAGATCCGATTCCTTGCCCACCAGGCCGGTCGCGGCGCAGGCCACGGCGATCGATTGTGGCGAGATCATTTTGCCGGTCACGCCGCCGCTGGTATTGGCGGCTACCAGCAGGGTGTCATTGACGCCGATCTGGTGCGCGGTGGTCGCTTGCAGCGAACTGAACAGGGCATTCGACGAAGTATCGGAGCCGGTCAGGAACACACCGAGCCAGCCGAGGAACGGTGAGAAGAACGGGAAGGCTGCGCCAGTTGCGGCCAATACCAGAGCCATGGTCGAAGACATGCCCGAGTAGTTGGTGACGAAGGCGAAGGCCAGCACCATGCCGATCGACAGGATTGGCCAGCGCAGTTCGTAGAAGGTCTCTTTCAAAGTGGTCAGACCAGTTTTTAAGTTGATCTTCAGCACCAGCATCGAGACCAGCGCCGAGAAGAAAATCGCGGTGCCGGTTGCGGAAATCGGATCGAGTTTGAACACCGCAGGAATCGCAGTGGGGGTGGCGACGATCGGCGCGGTCTTGATCACCAGTTGATCAAGGTGCGGGATGGCGAAGTTGAATACCCAGGCGTACATCGATCCGCCGGCGGCGAACATGGCTTTGAAGGGTTTGAGGGTCCAGATGGTCACCAGCACGGTGAGGATCAGGAACGGCGACCACGCCTTGAAAATTTCCCCAAGACTGTAAGGCGAAGCCACGGTGGTGCGCTTCTGGCCGAAACCGCCGACGCTGGCGGTAATCGCTGCGCTCGAGGTTGCACCGGCGATCTGTGCACCGGCGGTGCGTTTTGGTTGCCAGACTTTTAGGAACAAGGTCAGGGCGATCAGGCTGGCCAAGGCAGAGGTGATGTCCGGCAGTTCCGGGCCGATGAAGTTCGAGGTGAAGTACTGCGTCACGGCAAAGCTCAGGCCGGCAACCAGCGCAGCAGGCCAGGTTTCGCGCACGCCGCGCAGGCCGTCCATCATGAACACCAGCCAGAACGGCACGAACAGCGACAGCAGTGGCAGTTGGCGGCCGGTCATGGCGCCGATCTTGAACGCGTCGATGCCGGTCACCTGGCCGGCCACAATGATCGGAATTCCCAAGGCGCCGAATGCTACCGGCGCGGTATTGGCAATCAGGCACAGGCCGGCGGCGTACAGCGGGTTGAACCCGAGACCGACCAGCAGCGCAGCGGTAATCGCTACCGGCGCACCGAAACCGGCGGCACCTTCCAGGAAGGCGCCGAAGCAAAAACCGATCAGCAATACCTGCAGGCGCTGGTCATCAGTGATCGACAGTACCGAACTGCGAATGACCTCGAACTGACCACTCTTGACCGTCAGTTTGTAGAGAAACACTGCCGCGACAATGATCCAGGCAATCGGCCACAGACCGTAGGCAAAGCCGTATCCAGCAGCGGCGAAGGCCATGTCGACCGGCATGTGGAAGGCGAAAATCGCCACGGCGATCGACAGGGCAAGCGTGATGCTGCCGGCCACATGCCCCTTGAGGCGGAACACCGCCAGCGCGAGAAAGAAGAAAACGATGGGGATGACGGCCGCGAGTGCGGAGACGCCGAGACTGCCGAGCGGGGTATAGAGCTGTTGCCAGGTTTGCATATGGGGTGGCCCCTAATTGTTGTTGGTCAGGCACTGTCAGCGTTCTTGGTTAATTGGTAATACCAATTTACAATCGCTGTTGGCTAGGGTAAAAGCCTTGATGTCGGTGTGTCAATTTGTCGCCCTGAAACTTTTGTCGAATAAGCGGTGCAGAGGGCATCTGATCCGGTCGGACGATTGCGCACTGACAGGTGTCGGCGCGGCGCCGATCGGCCAGAATAGAGAGCCCGGCGTGCGGTCGGGATCGTGGAGAGTTGAGTTATGGGGTTTGATCAGATTCGTCAGCGCCGTCTGTCTGACGATATTGTCGAGCGACTCGAGGGGATGATCCTCGAGGGCACGCTGAAGTCCGGTGAGCGGCTTCCGGCCGAGCGAACGTTGGCCGAGCAGTTCGGCGTATCGCGCCCGTCGTTGCGCGAAGCGATTCAGAAACTGGCGGCCAAGGGCTTGCTGGTCAGTCGCCAGGGTGGCGGTAACTACGTGGTGGATACGCTTGGCTCGACCTTCAGCGATCCCCTGCTATTGCTGCTTGAGAGCAACCCCGAAGCGCAGCGTGACTTGCTGGAATTTCGGCACACTCTGGAGGCATCGTGTGCCTATTACGCCGCATTGCGCGCCACGGATGTGGATCGTGAGCGTCTTACTGCAGCGTTCAACGAGCTGCAGGATTGCTACACGCGACATGACGAAGTGAGCCGGGCGGAAGAGGGGGCGGCGGATGCGAAGTTTCATCTGGCGATCGCCGAAGCCAGCCACAACGCGGTGCTGCTGCACACCATCCGCGGGCTGTTCGATCTGCTCAAGCGCAACGTGGTGACCAACATTGGCGGCATGTACAAGCAACGCACGGAAACCCGCGACATGCTGATCGCTCAGCACCGGGAACTGTATCTGGCGATTATCGAGGGGCGTGCGGAGCAGGCGCGCGAGGTTTCCAGTCGGCACATTCTGTATGTGCAGGAAGTGCTGGAAGAGGTGCGGCAGGAGGTTCAGCGCATGGCTCGGGCGGAGCGGCGCAAGGGGATGTGACGGCAATTCAGTTGTGGCAAGGGTGCTTGCTATCGCTTGCTATCGCTTGCTTGCGCAGCAGGCGCCCTCAGCTCTCGCCATTGTCTGTAAAGCGGGGGCCGCTACGCGCCCCAGCGGGAGCAAGCTCCCTCGCCACAGTATCAGGCAGAAGAAATTACTCTTCCTTGCCCTTGTTGCGCACGGCGCGCTGCAGCTCACGACCGGCGTCGCGTTCGCGCTCGGTGTCACGCTTGTCGTATTCCTTCTTGCCCTTGCCCAGAGCGATCTCGCACTTGACCATGTGCTTGCTCCAGTAGAAGGACAGGCACACGCAGGCGTAGCCTTTCTGTTGCACGGCAGCGGCGAGTTTTTCCAGCTCGCGTTTGTTGAGCAGCAGTTTACGGGTGCGGGTCGGATCGGCGATGACGTGGGTGCTGGCGGTCATCAACGGTGTGATGTGACTGCCGAGCAACCAGGCTTCGCCGTCCTTGAGCAGGACGTAACTGTCGACCAGTTGCAGCTTGCTTGCCCGCAGACTTTTTACTTCCCAGCCGGCCAGGACCAGACCAGCCTCGAACCGATGTTCGATGAAGTAATCGTGTCGCGCCTTTTTGTTCTGCGCGATGGTCCCTGTTGGGTGTTTCTTCTGTTTAGCCATAGGGGCGGCATTATATGGAGATAAACGGTCCTCGGCTACGGTGATGCTGCGTGCTTGAGCAGGTTGAGTGAATCCCGGACAATGCGGCCTCTTTTTCTAACGCTTGGGCGTGATATTCGATGTCGACAGACAAGGTTTCTGTCCACGGCAGTTGGGCTAGCCGCTGGGTTTTCATATTCGCCGCGACCGGTTCGGCCGTGGGACTGGGCAGCATCTGGAAATTCCCCTACATGGTCGGGGTCTACGGTGGCGGCGCCTTCGTGCTGATGTTCCTGGCGTGCATCGCGTTGATCGGGATCCCGGTCATGCTGGCTGAGACCCTGATCGGCCGGCGTGCGCGGCAGAGTCCGGCAAACGCCCTGAAGGTGCTTGCGCTGGAAGCCGGGCACTCGGGCAAGTGGTCGTGGGGCGCATTTGCCGGGATGATCACGGCGCTGCTGATCCTGTCTTTCTATAGTGTGGTCGGCGGCTGGTCGCTGGATTACATCATCGACATGGGACGCGGGGACTTCCAGGGCGCTACGGCAGAGCAGGTCGGCGCTTATTTCGGCAATGTCATCTCCGATCCCTGGCGCCTGACACTTTGGCACACAGTTTTCATGCTGTTGTCGGCCGTGGTGATCGCCAAAGGCGTGGTTGCCGGGCTTGAACGCAGCCTGCGGATCATGATGCCGCTGCTGTTTGTGATGGTGCTGGTGCTGCTGGGTTACAGCATGACCACCGGGCATTTCATGGAAGGCGTGCATTTCATGTTCGATTTCCACCCGGAAAAAGTCCTCGACGGCTTGCTGCCCGCCATGGGGCACGCGTTCTTTTCCCTGAGCGTTGGCGTCGGTTCGATCATGATCTACGGCGCTTACATGACCAAGGAAGCCTCGCTGTCCGGCACCGTGGTCGGTGTCGCGCTGCTCGACACCTTCGTTTCGCTGGTGGCCGGTCTGGCATTGTTTCCGATTGTGTTCGCCGGCGGTTTGAACCCTAGCGAAGGCCCGGGGCTGATGTTCGTCAGCCTGCCATTTGCCTTCGGTAACGTGGTTTTCGGTCAGTTGATGGGCGTGGTGTTCTTTGTCCTGGTGGCGATTGCTGCCTGGAGTTCGGCGATTTCCCTGCTCGAACCGATGGTTGCCTATCTGGTTGAACGCACGAAAATCAGCCGTGGCTGGGTGACTTTCTGGCTGGCCTTCATCTGTTGGTTCGTTGGTCTGGGGACGGTTTTCTCCTTCAATATCTGGAAGGAAGCCAAATTTTTCGTGAACGATGGCGGGCTGTTCCATCTCTACCAATGGGGTGCGGCGGGCGGTCTGGACTTCTTCGGCGTGATCGATTTCTTCACCTCGCGGATCATGTTGCCGCTCGGTGGCCTGTGTTTTGTGCTGTTTGCCGGTTGGGTGATGGGGCGTGATGCGGTGCGTGACGAGTTGTCGATTCGTAACCCGGCGCTGTTTGCCCTGTCCTTGTTCTTGATGCGCTACGTGGCGCCTATCGGCATTCTTGTAGTGTTTGCCGCTCAGCTCTGGAAGTAACGCTTACATGACGACACATATTCAACGTTCGGCGTTGCTGCCATACCCGGCGCAATTCCTCTACGACCTGGTCAACGACGTCGCGCGTTACCCGGAATTCCTGCCATGGTGCTCGTCCGCCGAGGTGCTGGAGAGCTCGCCCGAGCACATGCGCGCCAGCGTTGGCGTGGCCAAGGGCGGTCTCAGTCAGCACTTCGTGACGCGCAATACGCTGGTGCCGGGGCAGTCGATCGAGATGAACCTGGAAGAAGGCCCGTTCAATCAGCTGCATGGCGTTTGGGTCTTCAAGGCGTTGAACGAAAAGGCCTGCAAGATCAGTCTCGACCTGTCTTTCGACTATGCCGGGCCGCTGGTGCGCGCGACACTCGGCCCGCTGTTCAATCAGGCGGCCAATACGCTGGTGGATGCTTTCTGCCAGCGTGCCAAGCAGATGCATGGTTGAGCCGGTGATCGAGATCGAGGTGGTGCATGCCGCCGTGGATCGTCAGATCCTGCGCACTTTGAGCGTCCCTGAAGGGGCGACAGTGCGTGAGGCGGTGCTCAAGTCAGGTATCGGCGATGAATTTCCAGAGCTGGACCTGAACGAATGTCCGCTGGGGATCTTCGGCAAGGTGGTGGCTGACCCACAGGTTCGCTTGATTCAGGCGGGGGATCGCATCGAGATCTACCGGCCGTTACTGGCGGATCCGAAAGAGGTTCGGCGCTTGCGGGCGGCCAAGGCTGCCGAAGCCAAGGCGCGAAATCAGTAGGACGAGCAAATCGCAGGCAATAAAAAACCCGGAAATTCCGGGTTTTTTATTGCCTCGCACATTACTGCGGCGAGGTGTCCAGCGGCTCAGGCGTCGGAACCGGAACGGTTTCAACACCATCCACGTCCTTCTGGATCGAATCCAGCAAGGAGCCAGGTTTGGCTGGTTGTTCCGGCTTCGGCTTCTCGGCGTTTTCAGCAGGGGCGGTCACGCTGGTGCCACTGTCCTTGCCGAGAATGGCTTCGTCACGGCTCACGCCCGGCATGAAGTCACCGGACAGGCTGACAAGCTGGTCGTTAGAGTTGAAAATAACACTCATGCGTTCCTGCTGGCGTTCACCGCCACCAGGTTGCAGGCTGTACAGATAATCCCAGCGATCGGCATGGAACGTGTCGGTCAGCAGAGGGTTACCCATGATAAACCGTACTTGCCGACGGGTCATTCCCGGGCGTAACTGGTCTATCATGTCCTGCGTGACGACATTGCCCTGCTGGATGTCGATTTTGTAAACCCCGGGGAATGAACAACCGGCGAGTGCGAGCAGTCCCACAAAGGTGAAACTGGTTAGCAAGAGCTTGGTGTTTTGCATCGGTGGGCGACTTCCACTATCTTGGCTGGGACAACGTAAACGCCGATCATACCCGCATTAAGAGAAGCTGCGAAGCAGCATCGCGAGAAAGCTGACCATGGTTGAAAATAGCGAACTACGCAAAGCCGGCCTCAAAGTGACCCTGCCACGGGTCAAGATCCTGCAAATGCTCGACTCTACCGAGCAGCGTCACATGAGTGCCGAGGACGTCTACAAGGCGTTGATGGAAGCGGGCGAGGACGTCGGTCTGGCCACGGTTTACCGTGTTCTGACCCAGTTCGAAGCCGCTGGCCTCGTGGTCCGTCACAACTTCGACGGTGGCCACGCGGTATTCGAATTGGCCGACGGTGGCCACCACGACCATATGGTCAACGTGGAAACCGGTGAAGTCGTCGAATTCGTCAGCCCGGAAATCGAAAAGCTCCAGAAGGCAATTGCCGAGGAGCACGGTGTCGATCTGGTAGATCACAATCTGGTGCTGTACGTACGCAAGAAAAAGTAAGCATGTCGCGCGAATTTCAGGTTCGCGAAACGAACGAAGGCGACCCAAGGGTCGCCTTCGTGCTTTCTGCTGCTCTTAAACTTTTGCGGTGACCACCATTTTTTTCGCGTGAGCCAAAGACTCTTTGGTCAGGTCGATGCCGCCCAGCATCCGTGCTACTTCTTCTATACGGTCGTTCTTGCTCAGCTTGGACACGGCGGTGTGAGTCGCTTGTTCGCCCCGTACCTTGTGCACGAATAAATGCTGATGCCCCTGCGCCGCCACTTGCGGCAAGTGCGTCACCGTCAGCACTTGCCCGCGATCGCCAAGACGCCGCAACAACTGGCCGACGATTTCGGCGGTCGGCCCGCCGATGCCCACGTCCACTTCGTCGAATACCAGGGTCGGCACCCGTGAGGTCTGCGCGGTGATCACCTGAATCGCCAGGCTGATCCGCGACAGCTCGCCACCGGAGGCCACTTTGGCCAGCGCTTTCAGCGGCTGACCGGGGTTGGCACTGACCAGCAGCTCGACTTGCTCCAGGCCGTTGGGCAGCAATTCGTCGCTGCTGTTGGCGCGCAATTCGATGGTGAAGCGACCGCCAGGCATGCCCAGACGCTGGATTTCCTGTTCCACGGCGCTGGCGAGGCTGCCGGCGGCTTGATGACGCAAGTCGCTCAGCTCGCGGGCTTTCTCTTGATAGTGGCGTGCGTAGGAAGCCAGCTCTTCACCCAGACGCTCGATGGATTCGTCATTGGCGTTGAGGGTTTCGATCTCATCCAGCAACTTTTGCTGCAGCTCGGCGACTTCGGTTGGCTGGATCCGGTGCTTGCGGGCCAGGGTGTAAATCGCGTCGAGGCGTTCTTCCAGATATTGCAGGCGCGCCGGATCGGCATCGAAGTTGTCGAGGAAGCGATTGAGTTCGCCCACTGCTTCTTCGACCTGGATCTGCGCGCTGGTCAGCAGGCTGCTGGCTTCGCCCAGTGCGCCCACCGAGTTGTTCACGCTCGACAGACGGTTGAGGCTGGCGGTCAGTGCATTCAGTACGTTGCCGGAATCGCTTTCGCTGCATTGTTCGACCACTTGTCGGCAAATGCCGAGCAGGGTTTCGGCATTGGTCAGGTTTTTGTGTTCCTGCTCCAGCTGTTCCAGCTCGTTTTCGCCGAGGCCGAGGTTTTCCAGTTCTTCGAGCTGGTAGCTGAGCAGTTGGTGGCGCGCGCGTTGTTCGTCGCCGGAGTTGGAGAGACGCTCCAGCTCCTGGCGAGTCTGGCGCCAGCGCTGCGCAGCCAGTTGAACTTGGCGGGCCAGATCGGTGGCACCGGCGTATTCATCAAGCAGGCGGCGATGGGTATCGGTTTTCAGCAGGGACTGGTGTTCGTGCTGGCTGTGGATATCGATCAGCAGTTCGCCGAGAGCCTTGAGATCGCCGAGCGGGCAGGGCGTGCCATTGATATAGCCACGCGAACGGCCTTCGGCGGTGATCACCCGGCGCAGGATGCATGGGCCGTCGTTTTCGAGATCGCGCTCGGCCAGCCAGGCATGGGCTTCGGGAATGTCGACCAGATCGAAGGTCGCCAGAATGTCGGCCTTGTCGGCGCCCGGGCGAACCACGCCGCTGTCGGCGCGATCGCCCAGGGTCAGGCCCAGGGCGTCGAGCATGATCGACTTGCCGGCGCCGGTTTCCCCTGTGATCACGCTCATCCCGCGATCAAGTTCGAGATCGAGATGTTCAACGATGGCGTAGTTATGTACGGACAGGTGCACCAGCATAAAGGCCGCTCCCAGGCTTTAGGTCTGGTTATTTATACAGTGTTTTGTTTCAGACTGACAATGCCCTCGCTTAGCTCGATTTGCTTGATCCGATCAAATGCTTAGTCCGAGCGGGAATGACAATGCAGCACTTTTTTGTAGGGTTAATCATTGCAGGCCCTTGAAGCCTGATTTTGCGGCCCCATATATCGGGGCAGAAGCGCGAGTACAGCTCGCGGACGTAATTGAAAGGAGAATTCTATGGCTGACGAACAGACAGTAGATACGCAAAATCCAGAAGCCAATCAGGCGCCCGAAACTTCGGGTGACGACCTGGCGACCCGTGTACAAGTGCTCGAAGAGCAGTTGGCCGCCGCGCAGGATCAGTCGCTGCGCGTAGCTGCCGATCTGCAGAACGTCCGCCGTCGTGCCGAGCAGGATGTCGAGAAGGCGCACAAGTTTGCGCTGGAAAAATTCGCCGGTGACCTGCTGCCGATCGTCGACAGCCTGGAGCGCGGCCTCGAGCTGTCGAGCCCGGACGACGAAAGCATCCGTCCGATGCGCGAAGGCATCGAGCTGACCCTGAAAATGTTCCACGACACCCTCAAGCGTTATCAGCTTGAAGCGATCGATCCGCATGGCGAACCGTTCAACGCTGTTCACCATCAGGCGATGGCCATGCAGGAAAGCGCCGACGTCGAACCGAACAGCGTTCTGAAGGTGTTCCAGAAGGGCTACCAGCTCAATGGTCGCCTGTTGCGTCCGGCCATGGTTGTGGTCAGCAAGGCGCCGGCGCCAATTTCGCCTTCGATTGACGAGAAGGCTTGAAATTAGCCGCAGGGCCCCCATTTAGAAGTCAAGCGTTTAAGTATTACCGCAGTTAGCCACCACTGCTGCGGCAACAAAATCCAAAGTTTCGGGAGAGTGAACATGGGCAAAATTATCGGTATCGACCTGGGGACTACCAACTCCTGCGTCTCCGTGCTGGAAAACGGCGTAGCCAAAGTTATCGAAAACGCCGAAGGCGCGCGTACTACGCCGTCGATCATCGCTTACGCCAACGATGGTGAAATCCTCGTTGGTCAGTCGGCCAAGCGTCAGGCAGTGACCAACCCGCACAACACCCTGTACGCGGTGAAGCGTCTGATCGGTCGCAAGTTCGACGAAGAAGTCGTACAGAAAGACATCAAGATGGTCCCGTACAAAATCGCCAAGGCTGACAACGGCGATGCCTGGGTTGAAGTGAACGGCCAGAAAATGGCGCCGCCACAAATCTCGGCTGAAATCCTGAAGAAGATGAAGAAAACCGCCGAAGACTACCTCGGCGAGCCTGTGACCGAAGCGGTGATCACCGTTCCGGCCTACTTCAACGACAGCCAGCGTCAGGCGACCAAAGACGCCGGCCGCATCGCCGGTCTGGACGTTAAACGTATCATCAACGAACCAACCGCAGCTGCTCTGGCTTACGGTATGGACAAGGCCAAGGGCGATCACACCGTGATCGTTTACGACCTGGGTGGCGGTACTTTCGACGTGTCCGTGATCGAGATCGCTGAAGTTGACGGCGAGCACCAGTTCGAAGTGTTGGCCACCAACGGTGACACCTTCCTCGGCGGTGAAGACTTCGACATTCGTCTGATCGACTACCTCGTTGACGAATTCAAGAAAGAAAGCGGCATGAACCTCAAAGGTGACCCGCTGGCCATGCAGCGCCTGAAAGAAGCCGCTGAGAAAGCCAAGATCGAGCTGTCGTCCGCTCAGTCGACCGACGTCAACCTGCCGTACATCACTGCAGACGCTACCGGTCCTAAGCACCTGAACGTGAAGATTTCGCGTGCCAAGCTCGAAGCACTGGTTGAAGACCTGGTTCAGCGCACCATCGAGCCTTGCCGTATCGCCATGAAAGACGCCGGTATCGACGTGGGCGCGATCAACGACGTGATTCTGGTCGGCGGTCAGACCCGTATGCCGCTGGTACAGAAGCTGGTGACCGATTTCTTCGGTAAAGAAGCACGTAAAGACGTGAACCCGGACGAAGCGGTTGCCATGGGTGCTGCGATTCAGGGCGCCGTTCTGGCCGGTGACGTGAAAGACGTTCTGCTGCTCGACGTCAGCCCGCTGACCCTGGGTATCGAAACCATGGGTGGCGTGATGACCGCGCTGATCGAGAAAAACACCACGATTCCTACCAAGAAATCGCAAGTGTTCTCGACTGCCGACGACAACCAGGGCGCCGTGACCATTCACGTCCTGCAAGGTGAGCGTAAGCAAGCTGCACAGAACAAATCGCTGGGCAAGTTCGACCTGGCCGACATTCCACCAGCTCCACGTGGCGTGCCGCAGATCGAAGTGACCTTCGACATCGACGCTAACGGCATCCTGCACGTTGGCGCGAAAGACAAGGCGACCGGCAAAGAGCAGAAGATCACCATCAAGGCCAACTCCGGTCTGTCGGATGAAGAAATTCAGAAGATGGTTCGCGATGCCGAGCTGAACGCCGAGGAAGACCGCAAGTTCGCTGAACTGGCTGAATCCCGTAACAAGGGTGACGCACTGGTTCACTCGACTCGCAAAATGGTTACCGAAGCGGGCGACAAGGTCAGCGCTGAAGAGAAGACCGCGATCGAAGCCGCTGTGGTTGCACTGGAAGCCGCTGTGAAAGGCGACGACAAGGCTGCCATCGAAGCGAAGATCGAAGAGCTGTCGAAAGTCTCGGCTCCGGTTGCTCAGAAGATGTACGCCGAACAGGCTCAGCCTGCTGAAGGCGCGGCGCCGCACGACGAGAAAGCTGAAAAGGCTGACGATGTCGTTGATGCCGAGTTCGAAGAAGTCAAAGACCACAAGTAAGTTGTTGGTCGCCCGGTTGACTGCCTTGCGGCGGTGACTGGTAGGATGTCGCCGCGCGGGAGCTTGCTCCCGCGTTGGCGTATCTGGAATACACGAATTTTTACAGCATGCGACAAGGTTCGCTTGCTGCTGGTATGGCCGGGAATGCTCCTGCTTTTCGCGCTGCAAGTACCAAACGAAGCAAAGACCAGGATCGTTGAATTGACGTGAGTTGGGTCCGGGCCTGTATTGGGGCTCAACGAGTTTGGCCATCCTCAGGAGGGGTTTGCCGGACGTCCTCAAGAGTGCAAAAGAATTATGGCAAAGCGTGACTATTACGAAGTATTGGGTGTTGAGCGTGGTTCAAGCGATGCAGACCTGAAGAAGGCCTATCGTCGTCTGGCGATGAAGCATCACCCGGACCGTAATCCCGATGACAAAGCGTCGGAAGAACTGTTCAAAGAGGCCAACGAGGCCTACGAAGTATTGTCCGATTCGAGCAAGCGCGCGGCGTACGACCAGTACGGTCATGCCGGTGTCGACCCAAGCATGGGTGGCGGTGGCGCCGGTTTCGGCGGGCAGAATTTCTCGGACATCTTTGGCGATGTCTTCAGTGACTTCTTCGGTGGCGGTCGTGGCGGTTCCCGTGGCGGCGCCCAGCGTGGCAGTGATCTGCGCTACACCCTGGAGCTGAATCTGGAAGAAGCGGTGCGCGGCACTACCGTGAATATCCGCGTTCCGACACTGGTCAATTGCAAGCCATGCGATGGTTCCGGCGCGAAGAAAGGCTCGTCGCCATCGACGTGCCCGACCTGCGGCGGCATCGGTCAGGTGCGCATGCAACAGGGCTTCTTCTCGGTGCAGCAGACCTGCCCGCGTTGCCATGGCCAGGGCAAGATCATTTCCGATCCGTGCGATTCCTGCCACGGCGATGGTCGCGTCGAAGAGTACAAGACCCTGTCGGTGAAAGTGCCGGCTGGCGTCGATACCGGCGACCGCATTCGTCTGTCGGGCGAAGGCGAAGCGGGTACTCAAGGTGGCCCGACCGGCGACCTGTACGTTGTGATCAACGTACGCGAGCACGACATCTTCCAGCGCGATGGCAAACACCTGTTCTGCGAAGTGCCGATCAGCTTCGTTGATGCGGCGCTCGGCGGCGAACTGGAAATCCCGACCCTCGACGGTCGCGTCAAACTGAAAATCCCTGAAGGTACCCAGACCGGCAAGCAGTTCCGTGTACGCGGCAAAGGCGTGGCGCCGGTGCGTGGCGGTGGTGCGGGCGATCTGATGTGCCGTGTGGCTGTCGAGACGCCAGTCAATCTGAATCGTCGTCAGCGCGAATTGCTCGAAGAGTTCCGCAGCTCGCTGGCGGACGATAACAGTCACTCGCCGAAAACCACCGGTTGGTTCGATGGTGTGAAGCGCTTCTTCGGCGATCTGTAAGGAGTTGGCATGCGACGTATAGCTGTGATGGGCGCCGCCGGGCGCATGGGCAAGATTCTGGTCGAGGCTGTGCAACAGCGCGCGCCGCTGACCGGCCTGACCGCGGCGATCGTTCGTCCCGGCAGTACGCTGATCGGAGTGGACGCCGGTGAGCTGGCTTCGCTGGGTCGCATCGGTGTGCCGTTGTCCGGCAACCTCGAATCGGTGGCTGAAGAGTTCGATGTGCTGATCGACTTTACCTTGCCGGAAGTCATGCTGAAAAACCTCGCGTTCTGTCGCAAGGCTGGCAAGGCCATGGTCATCGGCACCACTGGGCTGGATGCTGCGCAGAAGCAATTGCTGGCCGAGGCGGGCAAGGATATTCCGATCGTGTTCGCGGCCAACTTCAGTGTCGGGGTCAACCTGTCGCTGAAGCTGCTCGAAATGACCGCTCGGGTGCTGGGCGACGATGCGGACATCGAGATCATCGAGGCGCATCACCGGCACAAGATCGATGCGCCTTCGGGTACTGCCCTGCGCATGGGCGAGGTGATTGCCGATGCGCTGGATCGTGATCTGCACAAGGTCGCGGTCTATGGTCGTGAAGGCCATACCGGTGCGCGCGAGCGGGAAACCATCGGTTTCGCTACCGTGCGCGGTGGTGATGTGGTCGGCGATCACACCGTGCTGTTCGCCTGCGAAGGCGAGCGCCTGGAGATCACGCACAAGGCTTCCAGCCGCATGACATTTGCCAAGGGTGCAGTGCGTGCGGCGTTGTGGCTGGATGGTCGCGAGCCGGGTCTATACGACATGCAGGACGTGCTCGACCTGCATTGATTGACTGTTTCACCCAGCGCAAACGCCCGGTTTGCGCTGGTTTTTCTACACCGCGCGACGGCCTGTCGCATTCTCCGGCCTTTTAGGCTCTTTAGCGGTGGACCAAAAAAGCCTTTTTCTGTAAGCTACAGCTTTAGTGTGTCCACTAAAAGCGCGCAGAATAATTCAGTGAAGAAGCGGGGTGACGTGTCCATACGTCACTCCGCTTTTTTACAACCTGCGATTGCCCTTTCATGCGTTATTTACGGGAGGTCTTCTTGACTAAGCCAGCCATACTCGCCCTTGCTGATGGCAGCATTTTTCGCGGCGAAGCCATTGGAGCCGACGGTCAAACCGTTGGTGAGGTGGTGTTCAACACCGCAATGACCGGCTATCAGGAAATCCTTACCGATCCTTCCTACGCCCAGCAGATCGTTACCCTGACTTACCCGCACATCGGCAACACCGGCACCACGCCGGAAGACGCCGAGTCTGACCGCGTATGGTCCGCTGGCCTGGTGATCCGTGACCTGCCGCTGGTAGCGAGCAACTGGCGTAACACGATGTCACTGTCCGACTACCTGAAAGCCAACAACGTTGTGGCAATCGCTGGTATCGATACTCGTCGCCTGACCCGCATCCTGCGTGAAAAAGGCGCACAGAACGGCTGCATCATGGCCGGCGACAACATCTCCGAAGAAGCTGCAATTGCCGCCGCGCAAGGCTTCCCGGGCCTGAAGGGCATGGATCTGGCGAAAGTCGTCAGCACCAAGGAAAAGTACGAATGGCGCTCGACTGTCTGGGACTTGAAGACCGACAGCCACGCGACCATCGAAGCGTCCGAGCTGCCATATCACGTGGTTGCCTACGACTACGGCGTCAAACTGAACATCCTGCGCATGCTGGTCGAGCGCGGCTGCCGCGTGACCGTGGTGCCGGCGCAAACCCCGGCGGCCGACGTGCTGGCACTCAAGCCGGACGGCGTGTTCCTGTCCAACGGCCCTGGTGACCCGGAGCCTTGCGACTACGCGATCAAGGCGATCAAGGAAGTACTGGAAACCGAAATTCCGGTCTTCGGTATCTGCCTCGGTCACCAGCTGCTGGCTCTGGCCTCCGGTGCCAAGACCCTGAAAATGGGACATGGCCACCACGGTGCCAACCACCCGGTGCAGGATCTGGACACTGGCGTCGTGATGATCACCAGCCAGAACCACGGTTTCGCGGTTGACGAAGCGACCCTGCCGACCAACGTGCGTGCGATCCACAAATCGCTGTTCGACGGCACCCTGCAAGGTATCGAGCGCACCGACAAGAGCGCGTTCAGCTTCCAGGGCCACCCTGAAGCGAGCCCGGGCCCGAACGATGTGGCACCCCTGTTCGACCGCTTCATCAACGAGATGGCCAAGCGACGCTAAGCGTTCGCCTTGAGACTGTAGCGAGAAGCCCTCGAGGGCGGCCCCGATACCGGTGGCGCCCCTCAGGGCTTCAGAAATCGATCAAGACGGCTTGCCGACTGACCTGCGGATTTGAGTGACAAACCCATGCCAAAACGTACAGACATTAAAAGCATCCTGATTCTCGGCGCTGGCCCGATCGTTATCGGCCAGGCCTGCGAATTCGACTACTCCGGCGCCCAGGCCTGCAAAGCCCTGCGCGAGGAGGGTTACCGCGTCATCCTGGTGAACTCCAACCCGGCCACCATCATGACCGACCCGGACATGGCTGACGCCACGTACATCGAGCCGATCAAGTGGCAGACCGTGGCCAAGATCATCGAAAAAGAGCGTCCGGATGCGGTGCTGCCAACCATGGGCGGCCAGACTGCACTGAACTGCGCCCTGGACCTGGAGCGCGAAGGCGTCCTGGAAAAGTTCGGCGTGGAAATGATCGGCGCCAACGCCGACACCATCGACAAGGCTGAAGACCGTTCGCGTTTCGACAAGGCCATGAAGTCGATCGGCCTGGAATGCCCGCGTTCCGGTATCGCTCACAGCATGGAAGAAGCCAACGCCGTCCTCGAGCGTCTGGGTTTCCCGTGCATCATCCGTCCGTCCTTCACCATGGGCGGCACCGGTGGCGGTATCGCGTACAACCGTGAAGAGTTCGAAGAAATCTGCGCCCGCGGTCTGGACCTGTCGCCGACCAAAGAGCTGCTGATCGACGAATCGCTGATCGGCTGGAAAGAATACGAAATGGAAGTTGTCCGCGACAAAAAGGACAACTGCATCATCGTCTGCTCGATCGAAAACTTCGATCCGATGGGCGTGCACACCGGTGACTCGATCACCGTGGCTCCGGCACAGACCTTGACCGACAAGGAATACCAGATCCTGCGTAACGCCTCGCTGGCGGTACTGCGTGAGATCGGCGTCGAGACCGGCGGTTCCAACGTACAGTTCGGCATCTGCCCGGACACCGGCCGCATGGTCGTGATCGAGATGAACCCGCGTGTATCGCGTTCCTCGGCACTGGCTTCGAAAGCCACCGGTTTCCCGATCGCCAAAGTCGCGGCCAAACTGGCGGTGGGCTACACCCTCGACGAACTGTCGAACGACATCACCGGCGGCAAGACCCCGGCGTCCTTCGAGCCGTCGATCGACTACGTCGTGACCAAGCTGCCACGTTTCGCTTTCGAGAAATTCGCCAACGCTGACGCACGCCTGACCACTCAAATGAAGTCGGTCGGTGAAGTCATGGCCATCGGTCGCACCTTCCAGGAATCCCTGCAGAAAGCCCTGCGCGGTCTGGAAGTCGGTGTTTGCGGTCTGGACGAGAAGCTCGACCTGAGCAACCCGGAAAGCATGAGCATCCTCAAGCGCGAGCTGACCGTGCCGGGCGCCGAGCGTATCTGGTATGTGGCGGACGCCTTCCGCGCCGGCATGACTGTCGAAGACATCTTCGGCATGAACATGATCGACCCGTGGTTCCTGGTGCAGATCGAAGATCTGATCAAGGACGAAGAGAAGGTCAAGACCCTCGGTCTGTCCGCCATCGACCGCGACCTGATGTTCAAACTCAAGCGCAAAGGCTTCTCCGATCAGCGTCTGGCCAAGCTGCTGGGTGTGACCGAGAAGAATCTGCGTACTCACCGTCAAAAACTGGAAGTGTTCCCGGTCTACAAGCGCGTTGACACCTGCGCCGCCGAGTTCGCCACCGACACCGCTTACCTCTACTCGACTTACGAGGAAGAGTGCGAAGCCGCGCCGTCCGGTCGTGACAAGATCATGATTCTGGGTGGCGGTCCGAACCGTATCGGCCAGGGCATCGAGTTCGACTACTGCTGCGTACACGCGGCCCTCGCACTGCGCGAAGACGGCTACGAAACCATCATGGTCAACTGCAACCCGGAAACCGTTTCTACCGACTACGACACTTCCGACCGTCTGTACTTCGAGCCGGTAACCCTGGAAGACGTGCTGGAAATCTGTCGCGTCGAGAAGCCGAAAGGCGTGATCGTCCAGTACGGCGGCCAGACGCCGCTGAAACTGGCGCGTGCCCTTGAGGCCGCTGGCGTGCCGATCATCGGCACCAGCCCTGACGCCATCGACCGTGCCGAAGACCGCGAGCGCTTCCAGCAAATGGTCGAGCGCCTGAACCTGCGTCAGCCGCCAAACGCCACCGTGCGCAGCGAAGACGAAGCTGTTCGCGCTGCCGCGAAAATCGGTTATCCGCTGGTGGTGCGCCCGTCCTACGTACTGGGCGGCCGCGCGATGGAAATCGTTTACAAGGAAGACGAACTCAAGCGCTACCTGCGTGATGCGGTGCAAGTCTCCAACGACAGCCCGGTGCTGCTCGACCACTTCCTCAACTGCGCCATCGAGATGGACGTGGATGCGGTCTGTGACGGGAAAGACGTGGTGATCGGCGCGATCATGCAGCACATCGAACAGGCGGGCGTTCACTCCGGTGACTCCGCGTGCTCGCTGCCGCCATACTCGCTGCCGGCGCACATCCAGGACGAGATGCGCGAACAGGTCAAGAAAATGGCCCTGGAACTGGGCGTTGTCGGCCTGATGAACGTGCAACTGGCGCTGCAGGGCGAAGACATCTACGTCATCGAAGTCAACCCGCGCGCTTCGCGTACCGTACCGTTCGTGTCCAAGTGCATCGGTGTTTCCCTGGCAATGATCGCTGCTCGCGTCATGGCCGGTAAGACCCTGAAGGAAATCGGCTTCACCAAGGAAATCATCCCGAACTTCTACAGCGTGAAAGAGGCGGTGTTCCCGTTCGCCAAATTCCCTGGCGTTGACCCGATCCTCGGCCCAGAGATGAAGTCCACCGGTGAAGTGATGGGCGTCGGCGACACCTTCGGTGAAGCATTCGCCAAGGCCCAGATGGGCGCGAGCGAAGTGCTGCCGACCGGCGGTACCGCGTTCATCAGCGTGCGTGACGATGACAAGCCGCTGGTTGCAGGCGTGGCCCGTGATCTGATCAACTTGGGCTTCGAAGTGGTCGCCACTGCCGGTACTGCCAAGCTGATCGAAGCCGCAGGCCTGAAAGTGCGCCGTGTGAACAAGGTGACCGAGGGTCGTCCGCACGTGGTCGACATGATCAAGAATGACGAAGTCACCCTGATCATCAACACCACCGAAGGCCGTCAGTCGATCGCTGATTCCTACTCCATTCGTCGTAATGCCCTGCAGCACAAGATCTACTGCACCACCACCATTGCTGCGGGCGAGGCTATCTGTGAAGCGCTGAAGTTCGGTCCCGAGAAGACCGTGCGCCGCTTGCAGGATTTACACGCAGGATTGAAGGCATGATCAAATACCCAATGACCGTCCAGGGCGCGAAAGCCCTGGAAGAAGAACACGCTCATCTGACCAAGGTCGTTCGTCCGAAACTCAGCCAGGACATCGGTACGGCTCGCGAGTTGGGTGACCTGAAGGAAAACGCTGAATACCATGCCGCCCGCGAACAGCAAGGCATGGTCGAGGCGCGGATCCGTGATATCGAAGGCCGGATCCAGAATCAGGTCATCATTGATGTGACGACGATTCCGCACACCGGCAAAGTGATCTTCGGTACTACCGTCGAGATCGCCAACGTCGAGACGGATGAGAGTGTCACTTACCACATCGTCGGTGAGGATGAGGCTGACTTCAAACTCGGCAAGATTTCGGTTGGCTCGCCTCTGGCCCGCGCCTTGATCGGCAAGGAAGAGGGCGATGTGGTCGCAGTGAAAACGCCAAGCGGCGTTATCGAGTACGAGATTGTCGAAGTCCGTCACATCTGAAGGCAGGCGCCCGCTACGTGCGGGCGCCATGCTTTGGCAGCTGACCCAGATGTTGTGGGTCGGCGGCTTCTGGCTGATTCATCTCGGTTTGCGAGCGGTGTTGGGCAAGATTGGCCTGGCACCATTGCTGATCGATGAGATTGCCGATGCGTTCGAAGTGCCGGTGGTGAGTTTTGCCGCCGCATGCGTGATCTTTCAGGCTTTGGTGCTGGTACAGGCCGAGGGCCTTGCCAGTCTATGGCGGGACTTTCGTGGGCAGGTGTTGCTGATGGCGTTGTATGCGTGTGCGATGTTTGTCGCCGTGCGTGTCGGCTGGCCGCAAGCGCAGCGCTGGCAGGAGTTCAGTTTTCTGGTGTTGGGCTTTTCCGGTCTGGTGCTGGTGTTGCAACCGGTTCCGGGATGGAGCGGGAGGGTGCGCGAAGCACACCCTTGACCCTTGTCATCACTTGAAGCGATGAACGTTCGACAGCTGCTTGTTGACGCTGAAGTTCTTGCGATAAACCAGTGCCATCTTGCCGATGACCTGAACCAGGTCTGCTTTGCCGACCTTGCACAGTTCTGCAATGTGCGCCAGGCGCGACTCGCGGTCGAGGATGTTGAGCTTGATCTTGATCAGCTCATGATCCGCCAATGCGCGTTCGAGTTCGGCTAACACACCTTCAGTCAAACCGTTGTCAGCCACAGTCAAAACTGGTTTCAGATGGTGGCCAATGGATTTGTACTGTTTCTTCTGCTCTGGAGTGAGCGGCATAATCTGACCCTTTCGTCTGGATTCTGTAAAATGGCGGCCATTTTACCCGAGGGTTCGTGGATCCGCCCAATTAATCACGACCCTTATTATCGAGGTGCCCAATGGCGCGTTCCAAGACAAGCCTTGGTTGGCTGAAACGACATGTCAACGATCCTTATGTGAAGCAGGCGCAGAAGGATGGCTACCGCTCGCGTGCGAGTTACAAGCTTCTGGAGATCCAGGAGAAATACAAGCTGATCCGTTCCGGCATGAGCGTTGTCGACCTGGGCGCGGCGCCCGGCGGCTGGTCGCAGGTCACCAGTCGGTTGATCGGCGGTCAGGGCCGCCTGATCGCGTCGGACATCCTGGAAATGGACAGCATCCCGGACGTGACTTTCATCCAGGGTGACTTCACCGAGGACGAAGTGCTCGCGCGGATCCTTGAAGCTGTGGGTAATTCGCAGGTGGACCTTGTGATTTCCGATATGGCCCCCAATATGAGTGGTACGCCTGAAGTAGACATGCCGAAAGCCATGTTCCTTTGTGAGCTGGCGCTTGATCTGGCGGAGCGGATACTCAAGCCGGGCGGTAATTTCGTGATCAAGATTTTTCAGGGCGAAGGTTTCGATGTTTACCTGAAGGATGCTCGCAAGAAATTCGACAAGATCCAGATGATCAAGCCGGATTCGTCCCGTGGCAGCTCCCGCGAGCAATATATGCTGGCTTGGGGCTACCGCGGCGGCAACGAGTAAAACGAGTTTTTTGGCCGGGGTGATAGGTTTTTCGTATTTTGCCCCGCGTGCATAAGCGAATATTGTGTAGAAAGTGTTTCACAAAGGGTTACAGACGGCGCCTGCCAGAGTTGTAGGTAATGTAGTAAGTTAGGCCGGTGAATATCATGCGAAGCGCGCGCCAGTAGCGGAGCTTGCTTCAGAGGGTAGTTAATTGAACGATATGGCAAAGAATCTGATCCTGTGGTTGATCATCGCGGCAGTCCTCGTGACGGTGATGAACAACTTCTCCAGCCCTAACGAGCCGCAGACCCTCAACTATTCCGACTTCATCCAGCAGGTCAAGGATGGCAAGGTCGAGCGCGTAGCCGTTGACGGCTATGTGATTACCGGCAAACGCAACGATGGTGACAGCTTCAAGACCATTCGTCCGGCGATCCAGGACAATGGCCTGATTGGCGACCTGGTCGACAATCACGTTGTGGTTGAAGGCAAGCAGCCTGAACAGCAAAGCATCTGGACTCAACTCCTGGTGGCCAGCTTCCCGATCCTGGTGATCATTGCGGTGTTCATGTTCTTCATGCGCCAGATGCAGGGTGGCGCCGGGGGCAAGGGTGGACCGATGAGCTTCGGCAAGAGCAAGGCGCGCCTGCTCTCCGAAGATCAGGTGAAAACCACCCTGGCTGACGTTGCGGGTTGCGACGAAGCCAAGGAAGAAGTCGGCGAGCTGGTTGAGTTCCTGCGTGATCCGGGTAAGTTCCAACGCCTGGGCGGTCGTATCCCTCGCGGTGTGCTGATGGTCGGTCCTCCGGGTACCGGTAAAACCTTGCTGGCCAAAGCGATTGCCGGCGAAGCGAAGGTACCGTTCTTCACTATTTCCGGTTCTGACTTCGTTGAAATGTTCGTGGGTGTCGGTGCAAGCCGCGTTCGTGACATGTTCGAGCAGGCCAAGAAACACGCACCGTGCATCATCTTCATCGACGAAATCGACGCCGTTGGTCGCCATCGTGGCGCCGGCATGGGCGGTGGTCACGACGAGCGCGAGCAGACTCTCAACCAGTTGCTGGTGGAGATGGATGGCTTCGAAATGAATGACGGCATCATCGTGATCGCCGCTACCAACCGTCCTGACGTACTCGACCCTGCGCTGCTGCGTCCGGGCCGTTTCGACCGTCAGGTGGTTGTAGGTTTGCCGGATATCCGTGGTCGCGAGCAGATCCTCAAGGTTCACATGCGCAAAGTGCCAATGGGCGACGACGTTGCTCCGGCCGTTATCGCACGCGGTACCCCGGGCTTCTCCGGTGCGGACCTGGCCAACCTGGTCAACGAGGCTTCGCTGTTCGCTGCACGCAGCGGCAAGCGCATCGTTGAAATGAAAGAATTCGAACTGGCCAAAGACAAGATCATGATGGGCGCCGAGCGCAAATCGATGGTCATGTCCGAGAAAGAAAAACAGAACACCGCTTATCACGAAGCTGGCCACGCCATTGTTGGTCGCGTCGTGCCTGAGCATGATCCGGTCTACAAGGTCTCGATCATTCCGCGTGGTCGTGCGCTGGGTGTGACCATGTTCCTGCCGGAAGAAGATCGCTACAGTCTGTCCAAGCGTGCGCTGATCAGTCAGATCTGCTCGCTGTACGGCGGCCGTATCGCCGAAGAAATGACTCTTGGTTTCGACGGTGTGACCACCGGCGCTTCCAACGACATCATGCGTGCCAGTCAGATTGCGCGGAACATGGTGACCAAGTGGGGTCTGTCGGAAAAACTCGGTCCGCTGATGTACGCCGAAGAAGAGGGCGAAGTGTTCCTCGGTCGCGGTGGTGGTGGTCAGAATGCCAGTTTCTCCGGTGAGACCGCCAAGCTGATCGACTCCGAAGTGCGTAGCATCATCGATCAGTGCTACGGCACGGCCAAGCAGATCCTCACGGACAACCGTGACAAGCTGGATGCCATGGCCGATGCGCTGATGAAGTACGAAACCATCGATGCCGAGCAGATCGACGACATCATGGCGGGTCGTACGCCCCGCGAACCGCGTGACTGGACAGGTGGCACCGGTACGCCTCCGCCTCCAGTGATCCAGGATGAGCGTCCGGAAACACCGATCGGCGGTCCGGCTGCTGACGTTTAAGGTTTGAAATGACTTCTGCACAGTCCCTGACCCGGTTGCCTTGCGGCAACCGGGTTCTTGATTTGGCCCGGACGCATGTCATGGGCATTCTCAATGTCACTCCCGATTCCTTTTCCGATGGCGGCCGCTACAGTCAGCTCGACGTGGCCTTGCGTCACGCCGAAGCCATGGTGGCTGCTGGCGCGACGCTGATTGATGTCGGCGGTGAATCGACCCGGCCCGGCGCTCGAGCGGTTTCGCCGCTGGAAGAGCTGGAGCGCGTAGCTCCGATTGTGGAGCTGATCAATCGCGAGCTGGATGTGGTGATCTCGGTTGATACTTCGACACCTGCAGTGATGCGCGAAACTGCGCGGCTCGGTGCCGGGTTGATCAATGACGTGCGCTCGCTGCGCCGTGATGGTGCGCTGGATGCCGCTGCGGCGACCGGGTTGCCGGTATGTCTGATGCACATGCTCGGTGAGCCAGGTGACATGCAGGACAATCCACACTATCAGGACGTTACCCGGGAAGTGGGTGAGTTTCTGGCCGAGCGCATGGCTCAATGTGCGGCGGCGGGTATTCCTGCCGAGCGGATCATTCTTGATCCCGGTTTCGGTTTCGCCAAAACCCTGCAGCACAATCTAAGCTTGTTCAAGCATATGGAAGCCCTGCATGCGCTGGGGCGTCCGCTATTGGTCGGTGTCTCACGCAAAAGCATGATTGGTCAGGCGCTGAATCGTCAGGTGGGCGAGCGTCTGCATGGTGGTCTGGCACTCGCGGCACTGGCGTCAGTGAAAGGAGCGCGTATATTGCGCGTCCATGATGTGGCGGAAACGGTAGACGTGGTGCGAATGCTCGCGGCCGTGGAATCAGCCGAATAAGAATGATGGAGCACTTATGAGCAAGAAATACTTTGGTACTGACGGTATTCGTGGTCGTGTCGGTGAATACCCGATCACTCCGGACTTCATGCTCAAGCTCGGCTGGGCGGCTGGCATGGCCTTTCGCAAGATGGGCGCCTGCAAGGTTCTGGTCGGCAAGGACACGCGAATCTCCGGCTACATGTTCGAGTCGGCGCTTGAAGCAGGCCTGACGTCGGCGGGTGCCGATGTAATGCTGCTCGGCCCGATGCCGACGCCGGCGATTGCCTATCTGTCGCGCACGTTCCAGGCCGAAGCAGGCATCGTGATCAGTGCTTCGCACAATCCGCATGATGATAATGGAATCAAGTTCTTCTCCGGCAAGGGCACGAAGCTGCCTGATGAACTGGAGCTTATGATCGAAGAACTGCTCGACACCCCGATGACCGTGGTCGAGTCGAGCAAGATTGGCAAGGTGTCGCGGATCAACGATGCTTCGGGTCGCTACATCGAATTCTGCAAAAGCAGCGTGCCGAGCGGTACCAGTTTTTCCGGTTTGAAGATCGTGATCGACTGCGCACATGGTGCGACCTACAAGGTTGCTCCAAGTGTATTCCGTGAGTTGGGTGCTGAAGTGGTCGTGCTTTCGGCTCAGCCCAATGGTCTGAACATCAATGAAAATTGCGGTTCGACCCATATGGGGCCGTTGCAGGCTGCTGTATTGGCTGAGCACGCTGATCTGGGTATCGCCTTCGATGGCGACGGTGATCGGGTGTTGATGGTCGATCACACTGGCGCCATCGTCGATGGTGACGAGCTGCTGTTCATCATTGCGCGCGATCTGCACGAGCGTGGCAAGTTGCAGGGTGGCGTGGTCGGTACTCTGATGAGCAACCTGGGTCTTGAGCTCGCGTTGGCGGATCTCTCGATTCCGTTCATTCGAGCGAATGTCGGTGATCGCTATGTGATCGCCGAGCTGCTGGAGCGCAACTGGCTGGTAGGTGGTGAGAATTCGGGCCACATCGTCTGCTTCAATCACACCACAACAGGTGATGCGATCATTGCTGCGTTGCAGGTGTTGATGGCATTGAAAGCCCGCAATGAAGGTCTTGCGCAAACGCGTCAGGTCTTGCGCAAGTGCCCTCAAGTGCTGATCAATGTGCGTTTCGGTGGTGGCGAAAGCCCGCTTGAGCATCCGGCTGTCAAGGAAGCCAGTGCGCGGGTAACCCAGGCGATGGCGGGTCGAGGTCGTGTGCTTCTGCGCAAGTCCGGCACAGAGCCGCTGGTGCGTGTGATGGTCGAAGGCGAGGATGAAACTCAGGTTCGCAGCTATGCCGAAGAACTGGCAAAACTGGTAAGTGAAGTTTCTGCCTGATTCGGCTTGCCAGCCATGATTGTGTTGGGTAACATCTGCGCCCACTTTGACCGACGAGGTACAGCATGCGTCGCCCTATGGTAGCTGGTAACTGGAAGATGCACGGTACCCGCGCCAGCGTCGCTGAGCTGATCAACGGCCTTCGTCATCTGGCCTTGCCAAGCGGTGTTGATGTCGCGGTATTCCCGCCTTGCTTGCATATCAATCAAGTGATTGATGGTTTGAAAGGCAAATCGATTTCGGTCGGTGCGCAGAATTCTGCGGTGGAATCCATGCAAGGTGCATTGACCGGTGAAATTGCACCGAGTCAGTTGGTGGATGCAGGTTGTTCCCTGGTGCTTGTCGGGCACTCCGAACGCCGCCAGATAATGGGCGAGCGAGACGGGATGCTGAATCGCAAGTTCGCAGCGGCACAGGCATGTGGCTTGATTCCGGTGTTGTGTGTAGGGGAAACCCTCGAGCAGCGCGAAGCCGGAAAAACTCTTGAGGTTGTCGGGCGTCAGCTGGGCAGCATCATCGAGGAGCTGGGTGTAGGTGCCTTTGCCAATGCAGTTATTGCTTACGAGCCTGTCTGGGCCATTGGTACCGGACTGACTGCAACGCCGCAACAGGCTCAGGATGTGCACAAAGCCATTCGCGAGCAGTTGGCGGCAGAGAATTCTGAAGTCGCACGAGGTGTGCGGCTTCTATACGGCGGCAGCGTGAAGGCGGCCAATGCGGTCGAACTGTTCGGCATGCCGGATATCGATGGGGGGCTCATTGGTGGAGCTTCCCTGAATGCAGATGAGTTCGGTGCGATTTGTCGCGCCGCGGGAAACTGAAAAAATGCTGGAAACAGTCGTAGTCGTTTTTCATCTGCTGGGTGCATTGGGCGTAGTTGCTCTGGTTTTGCTGCAGCAGGGTAAGGGTGCGGACGCTGGCGCGTCTTTCGGAGCAGGTGCTTCAAATACTGTGTTCGGAAGCCAAGGTTCCTCTACCTTTCTTAGTAAGTTTACTGCTATACTTGCCGCCGGTTTCTTCATAACCAGCCTGGGGTTAGGTTACTTTGCTAAAGAGAAAGCTCATCAGCTGACTCAAGCAGGTTTGCCAGATCCAGCAGTGTTGGAAGTACCTAAGCAACAAAAACCGGCTTCTGATGATGTCCCGGTGCTTCAAGAGCAAAAGTCGGCTACTACAGCGACTGACGTACCTCCAGCTCAAGAGCAGAAGTAAGAAGGGTTTCAAACGTAGTTTTGCCGAGGTGGTGGAATTGGTAGACACGCAACCTTGAGGTGGTTGTGCCCATAGGGTGTAGGGGTTCGAGTCCCCTTCTCGGTACCAATTAGTCAGGAGAGCCCGCTGTTGCGGGCTTTCTTGCAGGTGGAAGGTTACATTGACCCTATAAGGGATCGGTCGTATACTTCCGCCCCAGCTTTGTCGCGGGGTGGAGCAGTCTGGTAGCTCGTCGGGCTCATAACCCGAAGGTCGTCGGTTCAAATCCGGCCCCCGCAACCAGTTTAAGGAGCCCCTTTTCAGGGGCTTTTTGTTAGCTGGACACTTTCTGCGCCGCTGTTCGACGGCGTTTCAAGGATGGGCGTTTCGCCCATTTTTTTATTTTGCAGCGCATGCATTTACATGCACGAGGGGGTTCAGGTGTCGAGCAAGCTAGAAGAGTTGCAGGCCTTGTTGGCCCCGGTGGTCGTGGCCCTAGGCTATGAATGCTGGGGTATCGAGTTTTCGGCTCAAGGTCGTCACTCGATGTTGCGTGTTTATATCGATAAAGAGGGTGGCGTGCTGGTGGACGATTGCGCCATTGTCAGCCGTCAGATCAGCGGTGTCCTGGATGTTGAAGATCCGATCTCCGTTGAATACACCCTCGAAGTTTCCTCGCCTGGCATGGAACGCCCACTGTTCACTCTTGAGCAGTTTGCAAAATTTGCCGGTGAACAAGTGAAGATCAAGCTGCGCTCGCCTTTCGAAGGTCGACGCAACTTTCAGGGCCTTCTGCGCGGTGTAGAAGAACAGGACGTCGTGGTGCAGGTAGAAGACCATGAGTTCCTGTTGCCGATCGATATGATCGACAAGGCCAACATTATTCCCAGTTTTGACTGAGACGCGGATCCCGCGGATCCAATGGCTTGCGAAAGGCGAGGCGTACGATGAGCAAAGAAGTACTGCTGGTTGTTGAGTCGGTATCCAATGAAAAGGGCGTACCGGCAAGCGTGATTTTTGAAGCGCTGGAGCTGGCTCTGGCCACTGCTACCAAAAAGCGTTTTGAAGACGAAGTTGACCTGCGTGTGGAGATCAATCGCCACACCGGTTCCTATGAGACTTTCCGTCGCTGGACAGTCGTCGAAGAGAATGATCTCGACGATCCTGCGATCGAAACCTGGCCAAGCAAGGTTGCCGAAACGCATCCGGGCGCCAAGGTCGGCGACGTCGTCGAAGAAAAGATCGAATCCATCGAGTTCGGCCGCATTGCTGCACAGACTGCCAAGCAAGTCATTGTGCAGAAAGTGCGTGAAGCCGAGCGCGCTCAAGTGGTCGACGCCTATCGCGAGCGCCTGGGAGAAATCATCTCCGGCACCGTGAAGAAAGTCACCCGCGACAACGTGATCGTCGATCTGGGCAACAACGCCGAAGCGTTGCTGGCCCGTGAAGACATCATTTCTCGCGAAACCTTCCGTGTCGGTGTGCGTCTGCGTGCACTGCTCAAGGAAATCCGCACCGAGAACCGCGGCCCGCAGCTGATCCTGTCGCGCACCGCGCCGGAAATGCTGATCGAGTTGTTCCGCATCGAAGTGCCGGAAATCGCTGAAGGCCTGATCGAAG
The DNA here is from genome assembly GCF_057799175.1 of Pseudomonas sp. 14P5.3.2. Lineage (NCBI taxonomy): Bacteria > Pseudomonadati > Pseudomonadota > Gammaproteobacteria > Pseudomonadales > Pseudomonadaceae > Pseudomonas > Pseudomonas sp. 14P5.3.2. The sequence goes on from NZ_JBYOKU010000004.1 coordinate 84,430, forward strand.
TAATGGCAGCGTCCCGTGATCCGGGTTCGCGTGCCAAGATCGCTGTCCGTTCCAAGGACAAGCGCATCGACCCGCAGGGCGCGTGCATCGGTATGCGCGGTTCGCGCGTCCAGGCCGTGTCGGGCGAGTTGGGTGGCGAACGTGTCGATATCGTCCTGTGGGACGATAACCCGGCGCAGTTCGTGATCAATGCCATGTCGCCGGCAGAAGTGGCGGCCATTATCGTTGACGAAGATGCCCATGCAATGGACATCGCCGTTGGCGCAGACAATCTGGCTCAGGCCATCGGTCGGGGTGGTCAGAACGTGCGTCTGGCGAGCCAGTTGACTGGCTGGACCCTGAACGTGATGACCGAATCGGACATCCAGGCTAAGCAGCAAGCAGAAACCGGCGACATCCTGCGCAACTTCATCGACGAGCTGGAAGTCGACGAAGAACTGGCTCAGGTGCTGGTAGATGAAGGCTTCACCAGCCTGGAAGAGATTGCCTACGTACCGTTGGAAGAAATGCTCAACATCGACGGCTTTGACGAAGATATCGTCAACGAGCTTCGCGCTCGTGCCAAGGATCGTTTGTTGACCAAAGCCATCGCTACTGAGGAAAAGCTGGCAGACGCCCATCCGGCCGAAGACCTGCTCTCGCTTGAGGGTATGGACAAGGATTTGGCGATGGAACTGGCGGTGCGCGGCGTAATTACCCGCGAAGACCTGGCCGAGCAGTCTATTGACGACCTGCTCGACATCGACGGCATTGACGATGATCGTGCCGGCAAGTTGATCATGGCCGCCCGAGCCCACTGGTTCGAGTAATTAGGCGCGGCCTGAGGAGAGAAGTGCATGACGCAAGTCACGGTGAAACAACTGGCCGATGAGGTCAAAACACCGGTAGAGCGCCTGTTGCAGCAGATGCGTGAGGCAGGTCTGCCGCACACCGCCGCCGAAGAACATGTGACTGACAGTGAGAAGCAATCCCTGCTGACTCACTTGAAGAGCAGTCACAAGGCGAAAGTGGAAGAACCACGCAAGATCACGCTGCAGCGTAAAACCACCAGCACCCTGCGTGTGGCTGGTAGCAAGAGCATCAGCGTAGAAGTTCGCAAGAAGAAAGTTTTCGTACAGCGTAGCCCGGAAGAAATCGAAGCCGAGCGCAAGCGTGAACTGGATGAGCGTCGCGCAGTAGAAAATGCTGCCCGTCAGAAGGCTGAAGAAGAAGCCAAGCAGCGCGCTGAAGAAGAAGCGCGTCGCCAGCCTGCTGCTGCGCCGTCCGCGTCTGCTGAAGCTGTTGCTGCACCTGCGCCAGTAGCCGAACCCGTGCGCGAAGCCGCGCCGGTTGCTGCTGCGCCAGCTGCCGACACTCGCAAGCGTGACGAACAGCGTCGTCCGGACAAGCCACGTGCCGACGATAACAATCGTCGCGGCGGTGGTGGCGATGGCGAGCGCAAAAACGCTCCGCATCGCGCATCGGTCAAAGAAAAGGCGCCGGCTCCACGTGTGGCGCCACGCACTACCGACGAAGAAAGCGATGGCTTCCGTCGTGGTGGTCGCGGCAAGGCCAAGCTGAAGAAACGCAACGCTCACGGCTTCCAGAACCCTACCGGTCCTGTCGTGCGTGAAGTGAAGATCGGCGAGACCATCACTGTTGGCGATCTCGCCCAGCAGATGTCGGTCAAGGCTGCTGAAATCATCAAGTTCATGTTCAAACTGGGCACTCCAGCGACCATCAACCAGGTACTCGATCAGGAAACTGCTCAACTGGTTGCTGAAGAGCTGGGCCACAAAGTGACCCTGGTCAGCGACACCGCCCTGGAAGATTCCCTGGCCGAGTCCCTGAAGTTTGAAGGTGAGGCAGTTTCCCGTGCACCGGTCGTGACCGTAATGGGCCACGTTGACCACGGTAAGACTTCCCTGCTCGACTACATCCGTCGTGCCAAGGTTGCAGCGGGCGAAGCCGGCGGCATTACCCAGCACATCGGCGCATACCACGTTGAAACCGACCGTGGCATGGTGACGTTCCTCGACACCCCGGGTCACGCTGCGTTTACCGCAATGCGTGCCCGTGGTGCCAAGGCGACCGACATCGTGATCCTGGTGGTGGCGGCGGACGACGGCGTGATGCCGCAAACCATCGAGGCTGTTCAGCACGCTCAGGCGGCTGGCGTTCCTCTGGTGGTTGCGGTGAACAAGATCGACAAGCCAGGTGCCGACCTCGATCGCATCCGCAGCGAACTGTCGGTTCACGGCGTGACTTCCGAAGAGTGGGGCGGCGACACTCCATTCGTACCGGTTTCGGCGAAAATGGGTACCGGCGTTGACGAACTGCTCGAAGCCGTTCTGCTGCAGGCCGAAGTTCTCGAACTGACCGCCACTCCATCGGCTCCTGGCCGTGGTGTTGTCGTTGAATCGCGTCTGGACAAGGGCCGTGGCCCGGTGGCCACCGTGCTGGTTCAGGACGGTACGCTGCGTCAAGGCGACATGGTGCTGGTCGGCTCGAACTATGGCCGCGTGCGCGCCATGCTCGACGAGAACGGCAAGCCGATCAAGGAAGCAGGTCCGGCCATTCCGGTCGAGATCCTGGGTCTTGACGGTACACCAGACGCTGGCGACGAGATGAGCGTGGTTGCCGACGAGAAGAAAGCCCGTGAAGTGGCTCTGTTCCGTCAAGGCAAGTTCCGCGAAGTCAAACTGGCTCGCGCTCACGCCGGCAAGCTGGAAAACATCTTCGAAAACATGGGTCAGGAAGAGAAGAAGACGCTCAACATCGTCCTCAAATCCGACGTCCGTGGTTCGCTGGAAGCTTTGCAGGGCGCTCTGAACGGCCTGGGCAACGACGAAGTGCAAGTGCGCGTAGTCGGTGGCGGTGTCGGTGGTATCACCGAATCCGACGCCAACCTGGCACTGGCTTCCAACGCTGTACTGTTCGGCTTCAACGTGCGTGCCGATGCTGGCGCACGGAAGATCGTCGAGCAGGAAGGTCTGGACATGCGTTACTACAACGTGATCTACGACATCATCGAAGACGTCAAGAAAGCCCTGACTGGCATGCTCGGCAGCGATGTTCGCGAGAACATCCTGGGCGTGGCCGAAGTGCGCGACGTGTTCCGTTCGCCGAAGTTTGGCGCGATCGCCGGTTGCATGGTGATCGAAGGTGTTGTGCACCGTAACCGTCCGATCCGTGTACTGCGTGAAGACATCGTTATCTTCGAAGGCGAGCTGGAATCCCTGCGCCGCTTCAAGGATGACGCTTCCGAAGTACGTGCCGGCATGGAATGCGGTATCGGCGTGAAGAGCTACAACGACGTCAAAGTCGGTGACAAGATCGAAGTCTTCGAGAAGGTTCAGGTTGCTCGCAGCCTCTGACTCGCGCACTTCAAGGGCCACGCCGAGCCGCCGCATGCAGATGCGCGCCACGGCGTCAGGACTCTAAACGCAACGCCCGGTCTGGCTTTTGTCAGGCCGGGCGTTTGCCGCTTTCAGACCTTGCGGGTTTCACCGCGGGGCAGTAACAGGTAACAAAATCATGGCAAAAGAATACAGCCGTACCCAACGTATCGGCGATCAGATGCAGCGTGAGCTGGCCCAACTGATCCGTCGTGAAGTCAAAGACCCGCGCGTCGGCCTGGTCACCATTACCGCTGTGGAAGTCAGCCGTGACGTCGGTCACGCGAAGATCTTCATCACCGTGATGGGGCAGGACAACGCCGAAGACATCGCGCAAAGCATCAAGGTGCTCAACGCTGCTGCAGGTTTCCTGCGCATGCAGCTGGCCCGTGAAATGAAGCTGCGCAGCGTGCCGCAATTGCACTTCCACTACGACGAAAGCGTCGTGCGTGGCGCGCATCTGTCGGCCCTGATCGAGCGCGCCGTGGCTGAGGACAATCAGCACCTGGCCGCTGCACCTGAAGACACCAAGGAGTAATTCGGTGGCTCAGGTCAAACGTATCCGTCGTAACGTCAGCGGTATCATCCTGCTCGACAAGCCGCTGGGGTTCACCTCCAACGCCGCGTTGCAGAAGGTTCGCTGGTTGCTCAACGCCGAGAAGGCCGGTCACACCGGCAGTCTCGACCCGCTGGCCACCGGTGTCTTGCCGCTGTGCTTTGGCGAGGCAACGAAGTTTTCGCAATACCTGCTCGATTCCGACAAGGGTTACGAAACCCTGGCGCAACTGGGCAAGACCACCACCACGGCGGACGCCGAGGGTGAGGTTTTGCAGGAGCGTCCGGTGACCGTTGGTCGCGCCGATGTCGAAGCGGTTCTGCCGAAATTTCGTGGGCAAATCAGTCAGATACCGCCGATGTACTCGGCACTCAAGCGTGACGGTCAGCCGCTGTACAAGCTGGCCCGTGCAGGCGAAGTAGTGGAGCGCGAACCGCGTTCTGTTACTATTGCGCGCTTGGAATTGCTGGCCTTCGAAGGCGATACTGCGCGTCTTGCGGTGGATTGCAGCAAGGGCACCTATATCCGCACCCTGGTGGAGGATATCGGTGAGCAACTCGGTTGTGGTGCGTACGTCGCTGAACTGCGTCGTACCCAGGCCGGGCCTTTCACCCTGGCGCAGACCGTAACCCTCGAAGAGCTGGAAGCGGTACATGCCGAAGGCGGCAACGAAGCGGTCGACCGTTTCCTGATGCCATCGGACAGCGGCCTGCAGGATTGGCCGCTGCTGCACTTCTCCGAAGCGAGTGCGTTCTACTGGCTCAACGGCCAGCCGGTACGCGCCCCGGATGCTCCGAAGTTCGGCATGGTACGGGTACAGGATCACAATGGTCGCTTCATCGGTATCGGTGAAGTGAGCGAAGACGGGCGCATCGCGCCGCGTCGACTGATTCGGTCAGAATGACCGAACGAGTGTGGCTGTTAACAGGCACGGTCACTACTCATTTATAGATACAGGGATTTGTCCCTGGCCTGTTGAAACTGTTTTTGAAACAGTTTCCTGATAAAAGGATTGCCTCATGGCTCTCGACGTTCAAGAAAAAGCTCAAATCGTTGCCGACTACCAGCAAGCTGTTGGTGATACTGGTTCGCCAGAAGTGCAAGTTGCACTGCTGACCGCCAACATCAACAAACTGCAAGGTCACTTCAAGGCCAACGGTAAAGACCACCACTCCCGTCGTGGTCTGATCCGCATGGTAAACCAGCGTCGCAAGCTGCTGGACTACCTGAAAGGCAAAGATCTGAGCCGTTACAGCGCTCTGATCGGCCGCCTGGGTCTGCGTCGCTAATCAGCGATTGCGCTATGAGGTTGGTTGTCTGTCAGGCATCAGCGGTTTTCCGTTGGTGGCTGGCAGGCTCCCAGCCTCAAGTTTTATCTGCACTACCGTTTTACCCGGACAGTCAGCGGGCCGATTCCCGACACTGCCCAAGAATTTCGCAAGAAACCAGTTCCCCCAAGAGCCACAAAGAAGGTAGGACACCGTGAACCCGGTAATCAAAAAATTCCAGTTCGGTCAGTCGACCGTTACCCTCGAGACTGGCCGTATCGCCCGTCAGGCCTCCGGCGCAGTATTGGTCACCGTTGACGACGACGTCAGCGTATTGGTGACCGTCGTCGGTGCCAAGCAAGCCGATCCAGGCAAGGGCTTCTTCCCTCTGTCCGTTCACTACCAGGAAAAAACTTACGCTGCCGGTAAGATCCCTGGCGGTTTCTTCAAGCGCGAAGGCCGTCCTTCCGAGAAAGAAACCCTGACTTCCCGACTGATCGACCGTCCGATCCGTCCGCTGTTCCCAGAAGGCTTCATGAACGAAGTGCAGGTTGTCTGCACCGTCGTTTCCACCAGCAAGAAGACCGATCCGGACATCGCTGCGATGATCGGTACCTCGGCTGCCCTGGCCATCTCGGGCATTCCGTTCGACGGTCCGATCGGCGCCGCTCGCGTAGCGTTCCACGAAAGCACCGGCTACCTGCTGAACCCGACCTACGAGCAGCAAGCTGCTTCGAGCCTGGACATGGTCGTTGCCGGTACTGCGGACGCCGTGCTGATGGTTGAATCGGAAGCCAAAGAGCTGACCGAAGACCAGATGCTGGGCGCGGTACTGTTCGCTCACGACGAGTTCCAGGTGGTGATCAACGCCGTCAAAGAACTGGCCGCTGAAGCTGCCAAGCCAACCTGGACCTGGGCGCCTGCTCCAGAAGCCACCGAACTGCTGGGCGCGATCCGTGCCGAGTTCGGCGAAGCGATCTCCCAGGCTTACACCATCACCGTCAAGGCTGACCGCTACGCACGTCTGGGCGAGCTGAAAGACCAGGTCGTTGCCAAGCTGTCCGGCGAAGAAGGCCAGCCTTCGGCTGCTGACGTCAAAGCGGCTTTCGGCGAAATCGAATACCGCACCGTTCGCGAAAACATCGTTAACGGCAAGCCACGTATCGACGGTCGCGACACCCGCACCGTACGTCCGCTGAACATCGAAGTCGGCGTTCTGCCGAAGACTCACGGTTCGGCGCTGTTCACCCGTGGCGAAACCCAGGCTCTGGTAGTCGCGACGCTGGGTACTGCCCGTGACGCACAGCTGCTGGACACCCTGGAAGGCGAGAAGAAAGACCCGTTCATGCTGCACTACAACTTCCCGCCGTTCTCGGTGGGCGAGTGTGGTCGCATGGGTGGCGCTGGTCGTCGTGAAATCGGTCACGGCCGCCTGGCCCGTCGTTCGGTTTCGGCCATGCTGCCAGCCGCTGACGTGTTCCCGTACACCATCCGTGTGGTTTCGGAAATCACCGAATCCAACGGTTCGAGCTCGATGGCTTCCGTTTGCGGCGCTTCCCTGGCCCTGATGGACGCTGGTGTTCCAATGAAGGCGCCGGTTGCCGGTATCGCCATGGGTCTGGTTAAAGAAGGCGAGAAGTTCGCCGTCCTGACCGACATCCTGGGTGACGAAGACCACCTGGGCGACATGGACTTCAAAGTAGCCGGTACCGCCAAAGGCGTTACTGCGCTGCAGATGGACATCAAGATCAAGGGCATCACCGAAGAGATCATGGAAATCGCTCTGGGCCAAGCCCTGGAAGCGCGCCTGAACATCCTTGGCCAGATGAACCAGATCATTGGCCAGTCGCGTACCGAACTGTCGGCCAACGCTCCGACCATGATCGCGATGAAGATCGACACCGACAAGATCCGTGACGTTATCGGTAAAGGTGGCGCGACCATCCGTGCGATCTGCGAAGAAACCAAGGCTTCGATCGACATCGAAGACGACGGTTCGATCAAGATCTTCGGCGAAACCAAGGATGCCGCAGAAGCTGCTCGTCAGCGCGTTCTGAGCATCACTGCAGAAGCTGAAATCGGCAAGATCTACGTCGGCAAGGTTGAGCGCATCGTCGACTTCGGCGCATTCGTCAACATCCTGCCGGGCAAGGACGGTCTGGTGCACATCTCGATGCTGAGCGACGCTCGCGTAGAGAAAGTCACCGACATCCTGAAAGAAGGCCAGGAAGTGGAAGTGCTGGTACTGGACGTGGACAACCGCGGCCGTATCAAGCTGTCCATCAAAGACGTGGCAGCAGCCAAGGCTTCGGGCGTTTAATCGCCCCACAGCTTTAGCGCAATAAAAATGCCCCGCCGTGAAAACGGCGGGGCATTTTTTTGTCTGCCACAAATGATATCAGTAGAGACAACGCCAAATTTGCCGCAACCCGAGACCGGTGCTAGGTTTAGCCCACCGCCCGTGTAGCTCAGCCGGTAGAGCAGCGCACTCGTAACGCGAAGGTCGCAGGTTCGATTCCTGTCTCGGGCACCATCCCCTCAGTCCCCCGGTTTATGTCTTCCAGGTCAAAGTTTTTGTGGGAGAGATGTAAAGAGCCGTGTAATTCGTCATGCAAACGTCCTATATTCGATGCCTGCATGAGCATCGCCCAGCAGTTTTCAGATGATCCCGAATGGTTCCGAAGGCCGGACAATCCGCGTCAGAGAGATCCTTGATGATCCAGATCCATCCTCCATTCTTACGATCAGCGAGAACGCCATGACCGAATTAACTCAAGAGCAACGTCACGAACAAGCGCTGGAAAAATACATTCTGGACGTGCCGGATCTGAAAGAAGAGATCAAGGACCTGAGTCCTGATGATCAGAAAGACCAGATCCAGTGGGCATTCGAAGACGAAGCCGAAGCCCAGGGTTTGCAGCCGTGGGAGTTGACGCTCAAGTACACCAGCACCCCTGAAGAGTTCGAGGCCAAGCGTCTGGAGCTGCACAAGGAGGCGGCCGAAGTGTTGGGCGTCGAGTGGGACGAGTACTGCGAGATGAACAATCTGGTGGTCTGAAACAAAAACGCCAGCCTCAACCAGGCTGGCGTTTTTTATTGCGCGACGGCCTCAGAGGCTCAGACGCATCGACAGGTCCACTGCCTTCACGTCCTTGGTCATCGCCCCGATCGAGATGTAATCCACGCCGGTTTCGGCGATCGGCAGCAGCGTGCTTTCGTTGATGCCGCCGCTGGCTTCCAGTTTGGCCTTGCCGCCGTTCAGGCGTACGGCTTCGCGCATGTCGTCCAGGCTCAGTTCATCGAGCATGATGATATCGGCGCCGGCTGCCAGCGCTTCCTTCAACTCCTCCAGGCTCTCCACTTCGACCTCAACCGGTTTGCCCGGCGCGATCTTGTGCGCGGCGGCAATGGCCTGCGCGATGCCGCCGCTGGCGGCGATGTGGTTTTCCTTGATCAGGAACGCGTCGTAGAGGCCGATGCGGTGGTTGTGGCAACCGCCGCAGGTGACGGCGTATTTCTGCGCCAGACGCAGGCCTGGCAGGGTCTTGCGAGTATCCAGCAGCTTGACTTGGGTCTGCGCCACGAAGTCCGCCAGGTACTGCGCACGCGTTGCCACGCCGGACAGCAGTTGCAGGAAGTTCAGCGCACTGCGCTCACCCGTCAGCAACGAACGGGCCGGGCCTTCCAGATGAAACAGCGGCTGATTGGGTTTAACCCGTTCGCCGTCCCGCACCTGCCAGTGCACCGCGACCCGCGGATCGAGCTGGCGAAACACCGTGTCGACCCACGCCGTACCGCAGATAACTGCTTCGTCGCGAGTGATGATGGTGGCTTTGGCCAGACGTTCGGCCGGGATCAGTTGCGCGGTGATGTCGCCGCTGCCGACATCTTCGAGCAACGCACGGCGCACGTTGGCTTCGATTTCGGCGGTCAAATCGGCGAGACGTAGATTCGGCATAACGGGCTCCACAGACTAAGTGCGCCGATTATAGGGGCATGGCGAGAGCCAACCCAAGGCGAGAACTCGCGAGCCTGACTGCATCTGGTCGATTTTCTTTGAGCAAAGCCCGATTTCCGTGGTCACTGAAAGGTGTTGCAGGCATAGGGGAAACCCTGACGGCTATAGCGCCGAGGACAAGTTTTGCAAGATAATCCGCCTTGCATTTGACGTCATAGCTTTGACGTGCAACTCGCTCCCACCGGGCATTGCGTTTTGACTGACCAGTGGAATCACCGTTTCAGGAGGCTTGGATGCGCAACGACGGGAACGTAGTGCCTTTGCACAAGGCTGCTACCGATCAGGCGAATCATTCGCCGCTCGCCCGCCTGCCTGTGATTCTGCTTCAGGTCCGCGACAAGGCGGCCCAGCAACTGCGCCATGGTTTGCAGGAGTTGTTCGATAACGCCGACGACACCCTGTTCGAGATGGCCGACCGGGCGCGCAACGATGTCGAACAGAACATCTTTTTCGAAGCCATGCGCGACCTGCGCCTCAAGCGCAAAAACATCGAGCGCGGTTTTCTCGAGCAATTCTTCGAAGCCTTTGTCGCGCTGATTCAATACGATGCCGCACCACCCACATTGCCCGGCACGCTGATGTTCGAGGATTCGGCACCGCGCACCGATGACATGGAGCGCAGTGTGGCGGTCGAGACCATGGTCGGCCGCGTGCTCAAGCGTGACGGCTTTGCCCTCGATCAACTGACCGCGCGGCTCAACGCGTTGCTGGGCAAGGATTTCGACAACCAGCACAACCCGCTCGGCCCGGCGATGCTCTGCGAGTTTTTCCTGCAGGCCGGACGTAACCTGGGCGTGGAGATCAAGGTCAAACTGATCCTGCTCAAACTGTTCGAACGCTACGTGCTGGCCGATACCGAGCAACTGTACGCTGAAGCCAATCAATTGCTGATTGCCACCGGCGTCTTGCCTGAGTTGAAGCCAGCACCGGCGCGGCGCGCAATCGAGCGCGCGACGGCCAGTATCAACAATGAAGAAAGTGCCGAACCCGAGCCCGCTGACGAAGGCGTGCAGGAAGTGTTTGCGGCGTTGCAGGAGTTACTTTTACATGTGCGCGGCAGCGTCGCGCCGACTCTGGAGCCGAGTGCAGCTGCGCAACCGATTACCACCCGCGATCTGCTGCGCCTGCTTTCGCACTTGCAGCAATACGTCCCGGCGCTGGCGGCGCAAGACGATTTCGATCTGCGCAATCAGCTTGAACAGTTGCTGACGCGGGTCAGTGTCAGGAGCGGCAAATCGCGCATCGTCGACGGCGCCGATGAAGATGTGATCAACCTGATCGCCATGGTCTTCGACTGCATCCTTGAAGACCGTAACCTGCCGGATTCGCTCAAGGCGCTGATCGCGCGTTTGCAGATCCCGATGCTCAAGGTGGCGGTACTCGACAAAAGCTTCTTCAGTCGCAGCAGCCATCCAGCGCGGCGCCTGCTCAACGAAATCGCCGATGCCGCCATGGGTTGGGGCGACTGCAATGGCGAGGCCCGCGACAGCCTGTATCTGCGCATCGAACAAGTGGTGCAGCGCCTGCTGAGTGACTTCGTCGACGATCCGGCGATTTTCTCCGAATTGCTCGCCGACTTCCTCGCCTTCACCAGCGATGAGCGGCGGCGCAGCGAGTTGCTGGAGCAGCGTTTGCGCGATGCCGAAGAGGGCCGGGCGAAAACCGAACTGGCGCGGCAACGGGTCGAGCAGGCGTTGAATATGGCGCTGCTGGGTAAAGTCCTGCCGCCGTCGGTGGTGACGTTTGTGCGCGATGCCTGGAGCAAGGTGCTGCTGCTGACCTGTCTCAAGCATGGCGATCACTCGGCTGAGTGGCAGGCCGATGTGCAGACCATGGAGCAATTGATCTGGAGCGTGCAGCGTCACGACGAAGCTGACGCCGGTCTGCAATTGTTGGCGCTGGTGCCCGGTTTGCTCAAATCACTGCGTGATGGCTTGAGCAGCTCGGCGTTTGATCCGTTCGCCACCAGCGAATTTTTCAGCGAGCTGGAAGCGCTGCATGTGCGGGTGCTTGAACCTGCAACCGAGCAGCCGCCGGCGGATGCGCCGGCGCTGGTTGAAGTGTCGCAGCACATTACCCTGCGCAGCGCCGATGAGGGCGCGGTCGGCCTGAACGCCAGCGGCCTTGCGCATGACGACCCCGGGCTGCGTCAGGTGGAGCAACTGCGCCTGGGCAACTGGGTCGCGTTCCAGGAAGACGACGAGCACAGCCTGCGCTGCAAGCTGGCAGCGATCATCGAAGCCACCGGCAAATACGTGTTTGTCGACCGTACCGGGATGAAAGTGCTGGAGCGCAGTCGCGTCGACCTGGCCCTTGAGTTTCGCCGTGGCGCGGTGCGGGCGCTGGATGACACCTTGCTGTTCGATCGGGCGCTGGAGTCGGTGCTCGGCAATCTGCGGCGACTCAATCGCGGCAAGTGATCGCGCGCCGGGGGCCGATCACGGCATACTGGGCGCCAACACAGTCGGCGTTGAAGGAATCGGTATGCAGTTGGATCCCGCTAGCGGGTGGTGTCACGGGGTGCAGGTCTGCCCATCGCCCAACTTCAATGAACGCCCTGCGGGCGAAATTTCTCTGTTGGTCATTCACAACATCAGCCTGCCGCCAGCGCAGTTCGCCACCGGCAAGGTGCAGGAATTTTTCCAGAATCGTCTGGATGTCACCGAGCATCCCTATTTTGCAGGGATTGCTGACCTGCGCGTCTCGGCGCATTTTCTGATTGAACGTGACGGCACCGTCACCCAGTTTGTCTCCTGTCTTGAACGGGCGTGGCATGCTGGCGTGTCGATGTTCGAAGGCCGTGAAACCTGTAACGATTTTTCCGTGGGCATCGAACTCGAAGGCACTGATGATCTGCCCTTTACCGACGCGCAGTATCAGGCGTTGATCACGCTGACGCGTCAGCTGCAAAGAGCATTTCCGGCTATCACCGGCGCCCGTATCTGCGGGCACAGCGACATCGCACCCGGGCGCAAGACCGATCCTGGCCCGGCATTCGACTGGGCGCGTTACCGCGCAGCCCTGGCACAAGAGGAAGGACAATGAGTTTTCTGGTGTTACTGCTGGCGGTCTGGATCGAGAAGTTCTCGGCCCTGCGCCATCGGGTTCAACGCGATGGCGGATGGATCCGCGAACTGCACAAACTCGAGAGCAGCCCCCGGTTGTCGAATCGACCATGGCTGGTGCTGACGATTCTGGTGTTGCTGCCGGTGGCGCTGCTCGGCTTGTTGCTAGTGGTACTGGAACCCGTCGCGTACGGCTTGCTGGCGCTGCCGGTGCATTTGCTGGTGGTGATTTACGCGCTGGGGCGCGGTGATCTGCTCGGCGGCCTCGGGCCGTTTCGTGACGCCTGGCGTCGCGAAGACCTGCAAGCCGCCGCGCATGTGGCCAAGCGTGATCTGGATATTTGTGCCGACAGCGGTGAGCAATTGCTGGATCAGGTACAGGGCCATCTGTTGTGGCAGGCGTATCAAAGTTTCTTCGCGGTGATCTTCTGGTATTTCGTGCTCGGTCCGGTGGCGGCGCTGGCTTATCGGCTGCTCGCATTGGCTGAAGAAAACAGCCAGAACCCGGCCCTCGCCGAACGTGCCGGCCAGTTACGTCATGCCTTCGACTGGGTGCCGGTGCGCTTGCTCGCCGCCAGTTTTGCTCTGGTCGGCAACTTTGTTGCGGTCAGCCGGGTGATGTTGCACGAACTGCTGAACTGGAACATCAGCGCCGCGCAATTGATCAACAAGGTCGGGCTCGCAGCCGGCGAGATCCCGCCGCCGGTGGTCGGGCCGGAAGGCATCAACACCCTCGATTGCCTGTGGGAACTGCTGCTGCGCGCGGCGGTGTTGTGGTATGCCGGATTTGCCTTGTGGACAGTGTTGATTCACTGAGCCCTCGGTAAAGTTAATTGTGGCGAGGGAGCTTGCTCCCGCTGGGTGGCGAAGCCGCCCTCGCTGTTCATCATAAACAACGCGTCCAAGCGATTTGCGTCTGCTGCGCAGCCGAGCGGGAGCAAGCTCCCTCGCCACAGGGTGAGCGATCTGCCCCAGATAGTCGTTAACCTTAAGTTACAAAACCTCCCCCCGATTTGAGCTATACAGAGACAGCGCCCGATAGTGGCTATCTGCTGTCGCCCCGCGCCTGCCAATAAAAACAAGAAAAGCCAAGGGAGACTTCCAGTGAAGAGCTTGCTCTATCCCGCCGTCTCGCTGATGAACCGTCTGAGCTTCGGCATGAAGTTCAGCCTGATCAGCGTGCTGTTCCTGGTGCCGATGCTGGTGACCAATTTCTATCTGGTGCGCGATTCCTTTCGCGAATTCCAGGGCACCCGGGTCGAATTGCAGAGCCTCGACCTGCTGGGCAGTAGCCTGACCCTGCGCCGGGATCTGGAAACCCTGAACAATCTGGTGCAGATCAACGTCACCCTCGGTCAGTCCGGCAAGGCCGACAATCTTGAGTCGCAGATCGGCAGCCTGGAGCAAACCGTGCTGGCGCGCCTGCAAGGTCTGCAGGCGATGACCGACGATCCTGAGCAGATCAAGGTGTTCGACGGCAAACGCGATGAAATGATCAGCGCGTTCAAGGCTCAACAGGCGGAAAGCTCCCTGCAAAGCAAAAGCGCAATGATCGGCAAGCTGCTCGGCAACGCGCAGATTTTCAGCCAGATCATCGCCAGTCAGGCCGGTCTGAGCCGCGACAACCAGAGCGACATCCGCCAGCTCAGCGAGTTGCTCACCAACATCACCCCGGCCGTGACCCAGACCTTGGGCGAAGGCCGGGCCATCGGTTCGTATTCGTTGGGGCAGGGCTTTCTCAACAGTTCGTCGAGCGCCCGTTTCGACGAGTTGCTGGCGCAGATCGAAAAGCTCCAGGCCGAATACGCGCTGAAACTGGCCGATGCCCTCGACTCCAGCAAAGCCGCGCGCGCCAGCCTCAGCGCACCGGCCGACAGCAGCAAAACCTCGCTCAAGCAGGCCAGCGAGCTGTTTGAAGCGAAAGTCGTCGTGGCCGAAACCCTTGATACGCCGTGGCTGACGTTTTATGACCAAGTCACCGGGCTGATGAACCAGACCTACCAGCTCAACGAAGCAACCCTGAAATTCCTCGATACGCAATTGCAGCAACGCCTGGCGCAAAATCGCACGCACATGGTGTTGCAGGCGGTGGCGCTGTCGGTGGTGTTCGTGCTGATTTTCTATCTCTACGGCGGGTTCTACGCCTCGACCCGCACCACGCTCAAGCGCCTGGGCGCGATGATGGACAAGGTCGCGGCCGGCGACATGACGGTCAATTTCAAGGCCAACAGCCGTGATGAACTGGGCGAGTTGGGTGAGGTGTTCAACGGCACCGTGAGGAAGATCCATGACCTGATCGAGCGGGTCGGGCACACCGTGGCAGAGGTCGAGCGTCAGGCCGGACAGGTGGAAAACGTGTCTGCGCAAAGCAATCAGGCGGTGGCCGGGCAGCGCACGCAGATCGAGCAAGTGGCGACCGCAATGAACCAGATGTCAGCGACCTCGCTGGAAGTTGCACGCAGCGCGGCGGCAGCGGTGAGCAGCGCGCACAGCGTCAACGACGAAACCGTCAGCGGTCGCACACTGGTAGCGTCGCAGCAGGGCAGCATTGCCGCGCTGGCCAGCGAGATCGATCAATCGGTGCTGGTGATCAACCAGCTAGCCAGCGACAGCCAGTCGATCAGTCGCGTCCTGGAAGTGATCAAGAGCATCGCCGAACAGACCAACCTGCTGGCACTCAACGCCGCCATCGAAGCGGCCCGCGCCGGAGAGCAGGGTCGTGGCTTCGCGGTGGTTGCGGACGAAGTGCGAACGTTGGCCAAACGCACCCAGCAATCGACCGAAGAAATCGAGCAGATGATCAGCAAGCTGCATGGCGGCGTGGGCGCTGCGGTGAAGGCCATGGGCGTTAGCCATCAGATGGCCAATGGCACGGTCGGGCAGTCGGAAAAGGTCCAGCAGGCGCTGGAAAACATCCTCGGTGCGGTAGGCATGATCGTCGATCAGAACCAGCAGATCGCCGCCGCCGTGGAGCAACAGACTGCGGTGGCCCATGACATCGACCAGAACATCGTCGAGATCAATCGCGCTGGTGAGCGCACAGCCCAAGGGGCTCACCAGACCGAGGACGCCAGCCGGGCGTTGTCAGCGCAGGTGGTGGAACTGAAACAGCTGATCAGCGCGTTCCGCGTCTGATCGAGCGCGAATGCTGTAGGAGTGAGCCTGCTCGCGATAGCGCGGTGTGTCAGTCAACTCAATGGTTGGCTGATACACCGTTATCGCGAGCAGGCTCACTCCTACAAGGGCGGGCAATGTCAGAACATTTTGTAATGCTTTGATGCTTACGCTTGTAAGCCAATTCCTGTTTTCTTTCGACGGCTGGCTTTTCGTCATTAATGAGCCAGTATCCCTGATCAGTTAGTTGCGCTGAGGAGGCCGCGAATGTCCGTTGTAACCCTGGGAGTTCAGGGCCGTTGTGCTCATTGCCAGACCACGCAGGTGCTCAAACCCTGGCAACTCAATGCCATCGCAATCAATGAACCGTTTACCTGCAATCACTGCCAGAAAACCCTGGAGTTGCGCTGTCCGGTGCAGATCAAACGCTTCAAATCTCTCGACTCTCTCGGATTGCTGCGCTTCAGTGCGTCAGTCACGGTGTGCACCGCGCTGCTGGTGGCGTTGGTCATGGAATGGATCGGCCTGCTCAACGTGACGGAACAGTTGAATGCATCACTGATCGTGCTTTTCGTGTACTTCGCGCTGCTGCGTTTTGTTCATCATCGCCAGCACATGACCCTGATCCTCGAGGCGGCCAAGGCCCACGGCGACTGATTACCAACCGAACACTTCGCAGCTGTTGGCGGTGCTGGCGGCAGCCAGTTGTTCTGAACTGATATTCATCAACTCGGCGAGCGCCGCACAGATCGCCGGCAAGTGCGCGGGGGTATTGCGTACTCCGGGAAACATCGCCGGCGCCATGTCCGGGGAGTCGGTTTCCAGCACGATCGACTCCAGCGGCAGATCCGCCAGGACCCGATGCATGCGCAACGCCTGCGGCCAGGTCGGCGCGCCGCCCAGACCCAGTTTGAAACCGAGTTTGATGTATTCCCGAGCTTCTTCACGGCTGCCGGCGAACGCATGGATGATGCCCGCGCGCTTGAGCTTAAAGCGTTTGAGCGTGGCGATCACCGCGGCGTGGCTGCGGCGCACGTGGATCAGCGCCGGCAGTTCGAAGTCCGCTGCCAGTTGCAGCTGCGCCTCGAACAGCGCCTGCTGACGTTCACGGTTGAGGGTTTCGATGAAGTAATCCAGACCGATCTCGCCCACCGCACACAGTTGTCGATGGCCGCGCAGCCGCGTCAGCCAGTCGCCGAGCGTGCGCAAATCTTCGGGTTGATGCTGATCGAGATACACCGGATGCAGACCGAATGCCGCGTACAGGTCGGCATCGCTCTGCACCAAATCCCACACCCGCTGCCAATTGCCCTGATAAACCCCCAGCACCACCATCCGCCGCACCCCGAGGGCGCGGCTTTCGGCGAGCAACGCCGAGCGATCGGCGTCGAAGTCGGGGAAGTCGAGGTGGGTGTGGCTGTCGATCAGCTCCACGGCTCAGTCCCGGTGAATACGCTGCTTGAAGGTACGGGCGATGGCCTGCACGCCAGGCTTGTATTGCGATTGCTCGACGGCGGCCAGCGCCAGTTCCAGCGCCTTGTCGGCGATCAACTGGTGCTGCTGGGCCATGGCGTTGACCGGCAGCGGCAGGAAGTCCAGCAACTGCGTATCACCGAAGGTGCCCAGACGTAGCGGGCGGGATTTGAGCGGGAAGTCATGCAGCGCATCGAACACGCCCTGCAACAGCACGTAGGACGTGGTCACCAGCGCATCCGGCAAATGCCCCAGACGTTGCAGGAGTTCTTCCATCAATTGCTTGCCGCATTCACGGCTGAAGGACTCGGCGTGCTCGATCAGCACTTCGCCTTTGAAGTCGGCAAGGGCCTGCTTGAAGCCGGCCGCACGTTCCTGGCTGATGCTCAGCTCCGGACGCGCACCGAGCAGCACGATCTGTTTTGGTTGCGGATCGAGCAGGCTCTGGGTCAGGTGCAGGCTGGCTTCGCGGTCGTCACTGATCACCGAGCAGAAGTGCTCGGGTTCCATGACCCGGTCGATGGCGATGATCGGCAAGCCCTTGGCCTGCAACTGGCGGTAGCTGTCGTCACCGGCCGGCAGACAACTGGCGACGATCAGCGCATCGCAGCGGCGCGCCTTAAACAGTTGCAGCAACTGGCGCTCGCTGTCCGGCGCATCGTCGGAGCTGGCGATCAGCAACTGATAGCCACGCGCCCGCGCACCTTGCTCCAGCAGTTTGGCGATCCGCGCGTAACTGGGGTTTTCCAGATCCGGCAGAATAAAGCCCAACGTGCGCGTGTGCCGACTGCGCAGCCCGGCCGCTTGTGGGTTGGGGGTGAAGCCGTGCTCTTCGACGACCGCACGCACGCGCTCGACCGTGGCGCTGCTGATGCGTTGCTGTTCGGCCTTGCCGTTGATGACGTAGCTGGCGGTGGTCACGGACACTCCGGCCAACCGCGCGATATCACTGAGTTTCAACCCGGGATTTCCTTGTTTTTTCGAGCATGCCGCAACATTTTCGCCAATCCTACCCGATTCGGGCAGACGACTATTGTCGCAGCGCATCCGACAAGTTGGACTTCAAGGATGAGACATTATCGAGTAACGTGCCGATCAATCTAGATTAAACGTTTCAGCAGGCGTATTTTCTACGTTTTAGACGCTTTTGGCCGGTTCTGCCGTGAAACCGCCAAAACTGCCGCTGAAAAGCAGGCTGACCAGCGCCTAAGCTGTGACCATTCAAAACAATATCCTGGCGCATCCATGTGCCAAAAAGGAGATCGCATGCTCGAGCTCACTATAGAGCAGATATCCATGGGCCAATCGGCTGTGGATAAACCCGCCGCCCTGCAATTGCTTGCCCATCATCTGGTGGCCGATGGCCTGGTCGCCGATGGCTATCTCGCTGGATTGCAGGCCCGGGAAGCCCAGGGCTCGACCTTCCTCGGCCAGGGTATTGCCATCCCCCACGGCACCCCGGAGACCCGCGATCAGGTATTCGCCACCGGCGTGCGGCTGATGCAATTTCCCGAGGGCGTGGATTGGGGTGACGGCCAGATCGTTTACCTGGCGATCGGCATCGCCGCCAAATCCGACGAACATCTGCGCCTGCTGCAACTGCTGACCCGCGCCCTCGGCGAGACCGATCTGGGTCAGGCCCTGCGTCGCGCCAGCTCGCCGGAAGCGCTGCTGAAACTGCTGCAAGGCGCGCCACAGGAACTGGCGCTGGATGCGCAGATGATCGGCCTCGGCGTGTCGGCTGACGATTTCGAAGAACTGGTCTGGCGTGGCGCGCGTCTGCTGCGTCAGGCCGATTGTGTGAGCAACGGTTTTGCCGGTGTGTTGCAGCAAGTCGAAGCGCTGCCGCTGGGTGACGGCCTGTGGTGGCTGCACAGCGAGCAAACCGTGAAGCGTCCGGGCCTGGCCTTCGTCACCCCGGACAAACCGATGCGCTACCTCGGGCAGCCGCTCAGCGGTCTGTTCTGTCTGGCCAGTCTGGGTGAGGCGCATCAGGCGCTGCTCGAACGTCTGTGCGCGCTGCTCATCGAAGGACGCGGTCATGAATTGGGCCGCGCCACCAGCAGCCGCAAAGTCCTCGAAGTGCTCGGCGGCGAACTGCCCGCCGATTGGCCAAGCGCGCGTATCGCTCTGGCCAACGCCCACGGTCTTCACGCCCGCCCAGCGAAGGTTCTTGCGCAACTGGCGAAGAGTTTCGACGGTGAAATCCGCGTGCGCATCGTCGACAGCGCGGACAGCGCCGTGTCGGTAAAAAGCCTGAGCAAGCTGCTGAGTCTCGGCGCCCGTCGTGGTCAGGTGCTGGAGTTGATCGCCGAACCGAGCATCGCCGCTGATGCCCTGCCGGCGCTGCTGGCCGCTATCGAAGAAGGCCTCGGTGAAGAAGTCGAACCGCTGCCGGCCGTGAATCAGCAACGCGAAGTCATCGCCGACATCGCCGAAGTGCTGATCGCCCCGGCGTCCGGCGCGCAGTTGCAGGCGATCCCTGCTGCACCGGGCATCGCCATTGGCCCAGCGCACATTCAGGTGCAGCAGGCTATCGATTACCCGTTGCGCGGCGAGTCCGCCGCCATCGAGCGCGAGCGCCTCAAGCAAGCGCTGAGCGATGTGCGCAGTGACATCCAGGGCCTGATCGAACGCAGCAAAGCCAAGGCCATCCGCGAGATCTTTATCACCCACCAGGAAATGCTCGACGACCCGGAACTGACCGACGAAGTCGACACCCGCCTCAAACAAGGCGAAAGCGCTGAAGCAGCGTGGATGGCGGTGATTGAGGCAGCGGCCAAACAACAGGAATCGCTGCAGGACGCGTTGCTCGCCGAGCGGGCGGCGGACCTGCGTGACATCGGTCGCCGGGTGCTGGCGCAACTCTGCGGTGTGCAGACGCCGAACGAGCCGGAGCAGCCGTACATTCTGGTGATGGACGAAGTCGGCCCATCCGATGTGGCGCGGCTCGATCCGGCGCGAGTGGCCGGGATTCTCACCGCTCGCGGCGGCGCCACCGCGCACAGTGCAATCGTCGCCCGTGCTCTCGGAATTCCGGCGCTGGTCGGTGCGGGCGCAGCGGTGCTGCTACTGGCACCGGGCACGCCGTTGCTGCTCGACGGCCAGCGCGGTCGCCTGCACGTCGACGCCGATGCCGCGACCCTGCAACGCGCCGCCGAAGAACGCGACACCCGTGAGCAGCGCCTCAAGGCTGCCGCCGAACAACGCCACCAACCGGCGCACACCACCGACGGCCACGCCGTGGAAGTGTTCGCCAACATCGGCGAAAGCGCCGGGGTCACCGCTGCGGTGGAGCAGGGCGCCGAAGGCATTGGTCTGCTGCGCACCGAACTGATTTTCATGGCCCACCCGCAAGCGCCGGACGAAGCCACTCAAGAAGTCGAATACCGCCGCGTTCTCGATGGCCTCGCCGGACGGCCGCTGGTAGTGCGCACCCTTGATGTCGGCGGCGACAAACCATTGCCATATTGGCCGATCGCCAAGGAAGAAAACCCGTTTCTCGGTGTGCGCGGCATTCGCCTGACCTTGCAGCGTCCGCAGATCATGGAAGCGCAATTGCGCGCCTTGCTGCGTTCGGCGGATAACCGTCCATTGCGGATCATGTTCCCGATGGTCGGCAGCGTCGAAGAGTGGCGCCAAGCCCGCGACATGACCGAGCGCCTGCGCCTGGAAATCCCGGTCGCTGACTTGCAACTGGGGATCATGATTGAAGTACCGTCCGCCGCATTGCTGGCGCCGGTGCTGGCGAAGGAAGTCGACTTCTTCAGTGTCGGCACCAACGACCTGACGCAATACACCCTGGCCATCGACCGGGGTCACCCGACGCTTTCAGCTCAGGCCGATGGATTGCACCCAGCGGTGCTGCAGTTGATCGACATCACCGTGCGCGCCGCGCATGCCCATGGCAAATGGGTCGGCGTGTGCGGCGAACTGGCGGCGGATCCGCTGGCGGTGCCGGTGCTGGTCGGCCTCGGCGTCGATGAACTGAGCGTGTCCGGGCGCAGCATCGCCGAGGTCAAGGCGCGCATCCGCGAACTCAGCCTGACCCAGGCACAAACCCTTGCTCAACAAGCCCTCACCGTGGGCAGCGCGAACGAAGTGCGTGCATTAGTGGAGGCCCTGTAATGGCCAAGATTCTCACCCTGACCCTTAACCCGGCGCTGGACCTCACGGTCGAGTTGTCACGCCTGGAGGCCGGTCAGGTCAATCGCAGCGACGAGATGCACACCCACGCCGCCGGCAAAGGCGTGAACGTCGCTCAGGTCCTCGCAGACCTCGGGCATCAACTGACGGTCAGCGGCTTTCTCGGCGAAGACAATCTGCAAGCCTTCGAGACTTTGTTCGCCAAGCGCGGTTTTGTCGACGCGTTCATCCGCGTGCCGGGGGAGACGCGCAGCAATATCAAGGTCGCCGAGCACGACGGGCGCATCACCGACATCAACGGCCCGGGACCGGTGGTCGATGCGGCAGCGCAGCAGGCGTTGCTCGAGCGTCTGCTGCAGATCGCCCCGGGGCATGACGCGGTGGTGGTCGCCGGCAGTCTGCCGCGCGGTGTCAGCGCGCAGTGGTTGCGCGAACTGATCGAACGTCTGACCGGTCTCGGTCTGAAAGTCGCCCTCGACAGCAGCGGTGAAGCCTTGCGTGCGGCGATTGAAGCGCGCCCGTGGCTGATCAAGCCGAACACCGAAGAACTCGCCGATGCGCTCGATTGCGATGTGGTCTCGCACGCCGCCGAAGCTCAGGCTGCGGCGTGCCTGCACGCCAAAGGTATCGAGCACGTGGTGATTTCCCACGGTGCCGACGGGGTGAACTGGTTCGGCGTCGGTGCGGCGCTGCATGCCACGCCGCCGAAGGTCACGGTCGCCAGTACGGTGGGTGCCGGTGACTCGTTGCTGGCCGGCATGCTGCACGGTCTGCTCAGTGCCGATACTCCTGAGCAGACCCTGCGCACGGCCACGGCGATTGCCGCAATGGCGGTGACGCAGATCGGTTTCGGCATCAACGATGCGGCGCAACTGGCGCAGCTCGAACAGGGCGTACGCGTGCGTCCCCTGACAGAACAATAAGAGGGTTTGTCATGAAACTAGCCATTGTCACGGCCTGCCCGAACGGCATGGTCACCAGTGTGCTGTGCGCCCGCCTGCTCGATGCGGCGGCCCAGCGTCAGGGCTGGAGCACCAGCGTTGAAGTGGTCGATGCGGCGCACCCGGAGCGCGAATTGTCGGCCGCCACCATTGCGGCGGCGGAGTGGGTGTTGCTGGTGGTCACCGGTGACATCGACATGCGCCGTTTCGTCGGCAAGCGCGTGTTCCGCATCGCCCCGGCGCAAGCGCTGCAGGATGTCGAAGCGGTGCTGCGCCGTGGTGCGCAAGAGGCCGAAGTTTACCTCGCCAGCGAAGCCGTCCCGGTTGCCGCTGCGCCACGTGCGCCACGCATCGTCGCCATCACCGCGTGCCCGACCGGCGTCGCCCACACCTTCATGGCTGCCGAAGCGTTGCAGCAAACGGCCAAGCGTCTGGGCTATGAATTGCACGTCGAAACCCAAGGCTCGGTCGGCGCGAAAACCCCGCTCAGCGCGACGGCGATTGCCGACGCTGACGTGGTGTTGCTGGCGGCGGACATCGAAGTCGCCACCGAGCGTTTTGCCGGCAAGAAAATCTACCGCTGCGGCACCGGGATTGCTTTGAAGCAGTCCGAAGCGACCCTGAAAAAAGCCCTCGCCGAAGCTCAGGTGGAGAGCACTGCGAGCGACAGCAAGGCGCCGGCCAAGCAAGAGAAAACCGGGGTCTACAAACACCTGCTGACGGGCGTGTCGTTCATGCTGCCGATGGTGGTGGCCGGTGGTCTGATGATCGCCTTGTCGTTCGTGTTCGGCATCACCGCGTTCAAGGAAGAAGGCACGCTGGCGGCGGCGCTGATGCAGATTGGCGGCGAGACCGCGTTCAAGCTGATGGTGCCGCTGCTCGCTGGTTACATCGCCTACTCGATCGCCGACCGCCCGGGCCTGGCGCCGGGGATGATCGGTGGTTTGCTTGCCAGTACGCTTGGGGCGGGGTTCATCGGCGGCATCGTCGCCGGGTTTATCGCCGGTTATGCGGCCAAGGCCATCAGTCGCTACGTGGCGTTGCCGCAGAGTCTGGAAGCGTTGAAACCGATTCTGATCATTCCGTTGTTCGCCAGCCTGTTCACCGGGCTGGTGATGATCTACGTGGTCGGTAAACCGGTTGCCGGCATGCTTGCGGCGCTGACGCATTTCCTCGACAGCATGGGCACCACCAACGCGATTCTGCTCGGGGTGTTGCTCGGCGGCATGATGTGCGTCGACCTCGGCGGACCGATCAACAAAGCCGCGTATGCGTTCTCGGTCGGGCTGCTGGCGTCGCAGAGTTATGCGCCGATGGCCGCGACCATGGCCGCCGGCATGGTCCCGCCAATCGGGCTGGGCATCGCTACCTTCATCGCCCGCCGCAAGTTCGCCCAGACCGAGCGCGAGGCCGGTAAAGCGGCGCTGGTGCTGGGGCTGTGCTTCATCTCCGAAGGGGCGATTCCGTTTGCCGCGAAAGACCCGCTGCGAGTGATTCCGGCGAGCATCGCCGGCGGTGCGTTGACTGGCGCGTTGTCGATGTACTTCGGCTGCAAACTGATGGCGCCGCACGGTGGCTTGTTTGTGCTGGCGATCCCGAATGCGATCAATCATGCGTTGCTGTATCTGCTGGCGATTGTCGCGGGGAGTCTGTTGACGGCGGTGGTTTACGCAACGGTCAAGCGTCCGGAAGCCGCGGAACTGGCGGTCGAACCCGTCAACGCCTGACACTGCAACACCTCTGTGGGAGCGGGCTTGCTCGCGAAGGCTTCGTGTCAGTCGATATTTCTTTAACTGACACACCGCTTTCGCGAGCAAGCCCGCTCCCACAGGGGGGATGTGTTGTCATGCCGGATTCATCATCGCGTGCTTAAGTTTTCCTTTTTTCAGGGAGAACAGCATGAGCGATTTCAACCTCGGGCGCCGTCGGGTCATGCAAGTGGTCGGCGCCGGGCTGCTGATGCCCGGGCTGGCGCCGGCAGTGATCGCGTCGGTCAAGGATCGGCCACAACTCACCGACGGCGTGCAGTCCGGCGACCTGCAGGGCGACCGCGCGATGATCTGGAGCCGCAGCGACCGCCCGGCGCGGATGGTGGTCGAGTGGGACACCCGCAGCCAGTTTCGTCACCCGCGCCGTGTAGTCTCGGCACTGGCCGATGCGCGCACCGACTTCACCGCCCGGGTCGAACTCACCGGGCTGCCCGCTGATCAGGCGATTTTCTATCGGGTGTATTTCAAGGACGCACAGTCCGGCGTCGCCAGTGAACCGTGGCTCGGCCACCTGCGCAGCGCACCGACGGCGCGGCGCAATATCCGTTTTGTGTGGAGCGGTGACACCGTCGGCCAAGGCTTCGGCATCAACCCGGACATCGGTGGCATGCGCATCTACGAATCCATGCGTCTGCGCTTGCCGGACTTCTTTATCCACAGCGGCGACACCATCTACGCCGACGGCCCGGTGCCGGCGCAACTGACCACCGAAGGCGGGCGGATCTGGCGCAACCTCACCACCGAAGCCAAGAGCAAAGTCGCGCAGACCCTCGACGATTATCGCGGTAACTACCGCTATAACCTGATGGACGAAAACATCCGCCGCTTCAACGCCGAAGTCCCGCAGATCTGGCAGTGGGACGACCACGAAGTGGTCAACAACTGGTCGCCGGGCAAGCAGCTCGACGAGCGCTATCAGGAAAAAGATATCCACACCCTGGTCGGCCGTGCGCGCAAGGCCTGGCTGGAATATTCGCCGATGCGTTTGCAGGCGGCCGATGGCGGCGGACGGATCTATCGCAAGCTCAGCTACGGGCCGATGCTCGACGTGTTCGTGCTCGACATGCGCAGTTATCGCGGGGCCAACGACGACAATCTCGGCGCGGCGAAACCGTTTCTGGGGCGTGAGCAGCTGGATTGGCTCAAGCGGGGCTTGAAGCACTCCAAGGCGCAGTGGAAGGTGATCGCCGCCGACATGCCGATTGGCCTCGGTGTGCCCGACGGTGAAGTCAGCCCGGGCGTGGCGCGCTGGGAGGCGGTGGCCAACGGTGATCCCGGCCCGGCTCAGGGGCGGGAGCTGGAAGTCGCTGAGTTGCTGGGTTTCCTGCGCGCGCAACAGGTACGCAATTTCGTGTTTCTGACCGCGGACGTGCATTACTGCGCGGCGCATCACTACCACCCGGAGCGCGCGGCGTTTCAGGATTTCGAACCGTTCTGGGAGTTTGTCGCCGGGCCGCTGAATGCCGGGAGCTTCGGGCCTAATCCGCTGGACAAGACCTTCGGCCCGGAAGTGGTATTCCAGAAGGCCCCGCCGACGCAGAACGCTTCACCATTTGCCGGGTTTCAGTTCTTTGGCGAGGTGAATATCGAAGGGCAGAGCGGGGAGATGAGTGTGGTGTTGCGGGATTTGAATGGGGTGGCGGTGTTTGAGCAGAAATTGCAGCCAGTTTGAAGATCAAAAACAACCCTCACCCCGGCCCTCCCGAAATGTCGGACCGCTTGGAGGGTGAGGGTGTTTTTCGATTCGCGGCAATTCTTGTGATTTGCTCCAGTACATCATCCATCTGCTGCATTACTTCGAGATTACTGAATCGCACAACTTCAATGCCCTGACGTTCCAGGAAAAGCGTCCGACGTTGATCGTGGATCAAGCCCGCTATTTCATAGTGTTGACCCCCATCCAGCTCAATCGCCAGTTTCAGCTCTACGCAGTAAAAATCCAGGACATAGGGCGGACATGGAAACTGCCTGCGGAATTTCAGATTGGCGACTTGGCGTGAACGAAGTTTTTGCCAGAGTAATTGTTCGCAATCGGTTTGGCTGCTGCGTAACTGGCGGGCGAACTGAGCGAGAGTGAGGCGATTTTGCATGCTTCACGATCCTTGTGAAGTGGCTGGAAATCTCACTGTAGACGAGGACCCTCACCCCAGCCCTCTCCCGGAGGGAGAGGGAGCCTACGGAGTTGTATCGAGTTGTACATCGACCTGAAAGACCGAGTCGATTACGGATTCGGTACATCACCTTCAGGTCGGCGTATTTATCCGGCATCCCCCAATCAGTTCCCTCTCCCTCCGGGAGAGGGTTAGGGTGAGGGGCTCTCTGGCTGAGTCAGTACACGTCGCGGCGGTAACGGCCCTGTTCGATCAGGCGCTCGACTTCGGCTGCACCCAACACGTCGTTGAGCACTTGATCGACGCCGGAGGCCATACCCTGCAGGCTGCCGCAGATGTAGATCACCGCACCGTCAGCCAGCCACTTTTTCAGCTCGTCAGCGGATTCGCGCAGGCGATCCTGAACGTAAATCTTCTGCGCCTGATCCCGCGAAAACGCCAGGTCCAGGCGCGCCAGATCGCCATTGATCAGCCACTCTTCCAGCTCCGCCCGGCAGAGGAAATCATGCTCGCGATTGCGCTCGCCAAACAGCAGCCAGTGACGCTGCTGACCGTCGGCGATGCGTGCCTTGAGCAGGCTGCGCAACCCGGCGAGGCCGGTGCCGTTGCCCAGCAGAATCATCGGCAGCGGTTCATTCGGCAGATGGAACCCGCTGTTGCGCCGCACGCGCAGGCTGATGCTGCCGCCCACGGGCGCATGTTCGGTCAGCCAGCCGGAGCCGATGCCGAGGCTGCCGTCGCTGTGTTGTTCCTGACGCACGATCAGTTCCAGCACGCCGTCGGCGGCAATCGAGGCGATCGAGTATTCGCGCATCGCCAGCGGCACCATCGCATCCACCAGCGCCTGCGCATGCAGGCCGACCAGATGCGCGCGATGTTCCGGCAACTGGCGGCTGGCGAGGGCGACTTCCAGCGGTTCTTCGAGGCCGTTGATCTTCACGGGTGTTTCGCCACGAATGCCGAGGCCGTCGAGGAAATGCTCGATCGCCCACGCACAGTTGCGCGGCAACACTTCCACCAGATCGCCGGCCAGCCAGCTGCTGGTGCTCGGCGCCTTCAGGCCTAACAGGTACACCGGCGAGCCGCTGCTGTCCGGGTTCATCAGTTCGCGGCGCAGCAGTGTCCAGTTGTCGTAGCTCGGCGCTTGCCAGGTGTCGACCGGCGCTTGTCCGGTGATCAGGCCGAGTTGAGTCTGCCAGTGACGCAGGGCGTACGGATCGCCGTTGTCGACTTCGACCGGGGCGAACAGGGTCTTGCCGCCGTGCTCTCCCAACCACTGATGCAGGCGTCGGGCGAAGCCGCAGAAGTGCGCGTACTGACGGTCGCCGAGTCCCAGCACCGCGTAGTTGAGGCCGTCGAAGCTGGCGGCGTTGCGCAGCACTTTGCGCTCGAAACCGCGCGCGCTGTCCGGTGCTTCGCCGTCGCCGAAGGTGCTGACCACGAACAGCGCGTGGTTCGACTCGCGCAGATCCTCTGCGCTGACATTCGCCAGCGGCTGCACCTTCACCGGCAACCCGGCGGCTTGCAGTTGCCCGGCGGTCTGCCAGGCCAGTTGTTCGGCAAAACCACTTTGGCTGGCAAAACCGATCAGCCATCCAGGGGCATTGCCGGTCGGTTGTTCAAGACCTTTGCGCGCGTCCTGAATCTGCTTTTTCTTGCGTCGGCGATCCAGATACAGCAGCCAGCCAGTGATGAAAAACAACGGCATGCACACGGCGGCGAGGGTTACGATGATTCGTCCGACGAGGCCGAAATAGCTGCCGACGTGCAGCGCGTAAATGCTGGTCAACAGCTGCGCCTTGAAGCTCTTGTCGGCATAGCGATCGACGCGTTTGACCACGCCGGTGGCCGGGTCGAGGGTGATCTGGTTCAGCGCGCGATCATGCGGCGAGCTGTCGAGCAGATAGAACACGGTCGCCGGTTGCCCGGCCACTGGCGGCATGCGGATGTTGTAGGCCGACAAACCCGGGCCGGCGGCGCTGTAGATGCTGCTCCACATCGCCGCGTAATCGGCAGTCGGTGCCGGACCTTCCGGCGCCGGGCCGCGACCACCGCGCACGCGCTCGTTTTGCGGCGCATCGGAAAGCAGTTTGGTCAGGCCTTTGTTGTACCACTCGTAGGACCACGACAACCCGGTCAAGGCCAGCAGCAGATACACCAGCAAACACCAGGTGCCCGCGACCGAGTGCAGGTCCCAGTTGAAGCTGCGGCCCTTTTTCTTCCAGTCGAGGGTCAGCCACACGCGCCAGCTGTTCCACTGTCGCGGCCAGCGCAGATACAGCCCGGACAGGCAGAAGAACAACAGGATCAGGGTGCAGGCGCCGGTGATGTTGCGTCCAGTATCGCCCATGGCGAGGAAACGGTGCAGTTGCAGCATCAGGCCGAAGAAGTCCTGGCCAACCGCGTCGCCCATGAACTCGCCGGTGTAGGGATCGAAGTAGCGCATCTCGCCACGACGTTCGCCTTTGGGCGGAGTGAAGTAGACGCGCGCGGCGTTGCCGCTGTCGGTCTCGACCCAGAGCATCGAGACTTTCTTGCCGGAAGTCGCTTCGATGTGTTCCACCAGGTCGACTGGAGGCAGGACACCGGCGACTTGTTTTTCCACCTGCAACACCGACGGGTTCAGCGCCCGCAGGATTTCGTCCTGGAACGAATAGGCGGCACCGGTAATGCCCATCAGGGCCAGCACCAGCCCGGCAGTGATGCCGAAAAACCAGTGCAACTGGAACAGGGTTTTCTTCAACACGTCGCTCGCCTTGTCCGTTCGAAAAGTTGTCATCACGGCGCGCATTATGCCGTGGGTTGTCGAGAAGCGTTCTTCTTTACGCACAAAGGCCCCGTTCAATGGAATGAACGGGGCCATGATCTTGCGGCGCATACCTTTGCAGGAGTGAGCCTGCTCGCGATAGCGGTGGATCAGTCAATCCATTCGCTGGCAGACACGACCTCATCGCGAGCAGGCTCACTCCTACAGGTTCTCCCACATTTACAGCGTTGGTCAGAAGTGGAAGTTGGTGCTCAACAGTGCCGTACGGCCCGCCGCCTGATTGGCGAAGTGGGTCGAGAACGCTTTGTCGTAGTAGACCTCGTTGGTCAGGTTCTGCACGTTGAGTTGCAGGTCGACGTTCTTGCTCAGCTTGTAGGCAGCCATCGCGTCGTAACGTACGTAGGAATCGACCATAGTGGTGTTGGCCACGCTGCCGTACACGTCGTCGACGTAGAACGCGCCGCCACCGAGGGTCAGCTTCGGCGTGACCTGGTAAGTGGTCCACAGGCTGGCGCTGTTTTTCGGCGTGTTCGGCAACTCGTTACCATCGTTGGCCTTGCCCATCGGGCCGCCGTCGAGTTGTTCGCTGTCCATGAACGCGTAGCCGGCGAACACTTGCCACTTGTCTGTGATCTTGCCGCTGGCCGACAGCTCGATACCTTGCACACGGGTCTTGCCGGCGTTTTCGTACGAGGTTGTGTCGACTTGCACACGAGCGTTTTCTTTCTCGGTGCGGAAGATGTCAGCCGTCAGCGACAGGCGATCGTTCAACAGATCCCACTTGGTGCCGATTTCGTAGTTCTTGGTGGTTTCCGGCTCCATGTCGCTCTTGAGCAGGTTGCCATTGCGATCCGGGGTGCCGCCCAGCGGGTTGCCTTCCATACCCTCGCCCAACGTGTTGCCAGGTGGCGTCGCAGACGTGGCATAGGACGCGTAGATGCTACCGTTCGGAGCTGGCTTGTAGACCACGCCGAACTGACCGGTCACGAACTCGCTGGTGTCATCACCCTTGGAGGTGGTGGTGCCGGCGTTGGTGTAGGTTTTGTAGTCGGTGTAGAAGTGGTCGTAACGCAGTCCCATGTTCACCAGCCACTGTTCGGACAACTCCAGAGTGTCAAACGCGTACAGCGCATAGGTGTTGGCCTTGGTGTCGGTGCCGGCGTAGTTGCGCGAGATCGCGCCGTTCCACGGATCGCCCGGATTCGGGTTCGACAGCGAGGTGCAGTTGTAACCGCTCGAGGCGCCGATCATCGACGGGGTGCAGTTGGTGCTGGCGTTGCCCGGGCTGCGCGGTGTGGTGTCGGTGTTGACGTTGTACGAGGACTTCTGGGCTTCTTCGTAGGTGTACTCGACACCGGTGGAGAAGCTGTTCTTGAAACCGGCGATGTAGAAATTGCCGAACAGATCAGTCTGGTTGGTGGTGGTTTCGGTATTGCTGACGCGCGTGTTGGCACGGCGCCACACGGTGCCGTTGTTGACGTTGCCCTTGCTGTCGTCCGGCTGGGTCAGGATGTAATCCTGCATGCTGGTGCCGTGGCGCAGGGTGTTCTTGATGGTCAGCGAATCGCTCAGATCATGTTCGATGGCGAAGGTCGCGGTGTCGGTACGGCCCTTGCGGAAGTCGCGATCGTCCAGGCCATAGAAATTGCTGTGATCGCCACCGGCGTACGGTTTGTCCGGATTGGACTTGGTACGCGCCGCCGAGCCTGCAGCCGGAATGGTGTACGGAATGCCCGAATCCGGGGTGTCGTTGCTTTCGAGATGGTAGTAGTCGAGGTTGACGCGGGTGTCGGTGCCCAGGCCGAACGCCAGGGACGGGGCGATACCCCAGCGATCGTAATCGACGCTGTCGCGACCGGCGACGTTGCTCTCGTGGCTCATCAGGTTCAGACGGCCGGCAGCGGTGTCGCTGAACTGGTAGTTGCCATCCAGGGTGTAGCGCTGGGTCTGGTCGGAACCCCAGGTGAAGCCGCCGTCGAAGGAGTTGCCCAGGTGCGCTTTCTTGCTCACCAGGTTGATGCTGCCGCCAGCCGCGCCGCGACCGCCGATGGCGGAGTTCGGGCCCTTGCTGACTTCGATGTTTTCCACGGCGAAGATTTCGCGGCTCTGTGAACCGGTGTCGCGCACGCCGTCGAGATAGGTGTCGCCCTGAGCGTCGAAACCGCGAATGAACGGACGATCACCCTGCGGGTTGCCGCCTTCACCGGCACCGAAGGTGATGCCCGGTACGGTGCGCAGCGCGTCCTGCATGTTCAGCGCGCCGGTGTCCTTCAGCACTTGTTGCGGGATCACAGTGACCGAGCGCGGGGTGTCGACCAGCGGTGCGGTGTACTTGGGCGAGGAGGCTTTTTCGACCTGGTAGGACGTCGGGTCCTGCGCTTCACCGGTGATGGCGGTAGCGTCCAGAGCGATGGCATTGCCGGAGGCTTTGCTGTCGGTCTTTTCGGCGGCAAATACCATGTGCCCAGCGGAGCCGGCAGTAATGGCGACACCAATGGCCGAAGCGAGCAGACGTGGTGAACTGACCGGCAATTGTGCGTGTTGACGTGACATTTTTATTCCCCTCCCCAAGGATTTGAGGCGGCGGAATATAGGGTAAACAGGTATTCGTATCAATTGCGAAATATTGTTATTCGCGACGAATTTACATTCTTTACAATTTGGCCTTACGGTTTTTGCCGATTCATTCGTCACACGGGTTTTACACGGTCAATAAGAATCAATACCATTGGCACCCCTTTGCCATCAGGTACGTTCGTCATGCTGCTGCACATTCCCGGCCTGTTCGCCAAAGACGAAGTGCAGCGCATTCGCGAGGCGCTGGAGCAGGCTGACTGGGCCGATGGCAAGATCACCGCCGGTTACCAGTCGGCCAAGGCCAAGCACAATCTGCAACTGCCTGAAGGTCATCCACTGGCCAAGGAAATTGGTGCAGCGATGCTCGAACGGCTGTGGAAAAACCCACTGTTCATGTCTGCCGCGCTGCCGCACAAAGTATTCCCGCCGTTACTCAACTGCTACACGGCGGGCGGCAGTTTCGATTTTCACATCGACAACGCTGTACGCCAGCACAAGGGCAGCATCGAACGGGTGCGCACCGATCTCTCGGCCACGCTGTTTTTCAGCGAGCCCGAGGACTACGACGGTGGCGAGCTGGAGATCCAGGACACCTTCGGCACCCAGCGGGTAAAACTGCCTGCCGGCGACATGGTGCTGTACCCCGGCACCAGCCTGCACAAGGTCAATGCCGTCACGCGCGGTACGCGTTATGCGTCGTTCTTCTGGACGCAAAGTCTGGTACGCGAAGACAGCCAGCGCGCCTTGCTGTTCGAGATGGACGGGGCGATCCAGCAGCTGACTCAAGACATGCCCGATCACCCGTCGCTGATCCGCCTCACCGGCACCTATCACAATCTGCTGCGGCGCTGGGTCGAGGTATGAGTTTTCAAC
Organism: Pseudomonas sp. 14P5.3.2; assembly: GCF_057799175.1. Taxonomy (NCBI): domain Bacteria; kingdom Pseudomonadati; phylum Pseudomonadota; class Gammaproteobacteria; order Pseudomonadales; family Pseudomonadaceae; genus Pseudomonas; species Pseudomonas sp. 14P5.3.2. The sequence continues at coordinate 116,485 of NZ_JBYOKU010000004.1, forward strand.
TGCGGCGCGAGGAAGTGCTCGACGGTGCACAGCTCAGCGCCATGCTCGAAGAAAGTCCGGCCCGTGCCGCGCAGGCGATTCTGCTCGCGGCCGGTCAGGGCATTGTCGAAGCGCAGGCATTGCTCGGGCAGATCCTGCTCGACGGCCGTGGCATCGCTCAGGATCAACCGTTGGCGCTGCGCTGGTTTGCTATCGCTGCCGGCCAGGGGCATTTAATGGCGCGCAACATGCTCGGTCGCTGCCATGAGCATGGTTGGGGCTGTGTGGCGGATGCTGCGGTTGCCGCGCAGCATTATCGAATGGCCGCGGATGCCGGCCTGGACTGGGCGATTTACAACCTGGCCAATCTGCTCGCGACCGGGCGTGGTGTAGCGGTGGATCATGCTCAGGCGCTGGCGCTGTATCAACGCGCCGCCGAAGCCGGCCATGCCAAATCGATGAACCTGCTGGGACGTTATCTGGAAGAGGGCCAGGCCTGCCAGGCCGATCCGGCAGCAGCGCACGACTGGTATCGACGTTCGGCCGAGGCCGGGGATTTTCGTGGGCAGTTCAGTCATGCCGCGATCCTGGCGGAAGCAGGGCGCCTCGATGACGCATTGCAATGGCTTGAGAAAGCCCTGGTGATCGGCAACGTGAAATTCTTACAGGTCAGCAGCGAGTCGCTGCTGACCTCCGCGCATCCGCAGATGCGCGCCATGGGCGAGGCTTACCGTCAGCGTCTGTCGATCCTCGCTGGCGGAGCGTCTGCCCTTCATCAGGCGTGAATGGCAGGCGCGATCAATCAGCCACGCAACCAACGTCCCTGCAGCGGATACAGATAATTGCGCAAGGCCTGGCTGTGCTCGAGCACTCGCTCGCCGCGCAGCAGGATATTGTCGTTGGGCGAAGCAGTGACAGCACTGAGAAACGCTGACAGCGCTTCGGTCAATTTACCGGTTTCGCTGACATAGGTTTGCCGGTGGGGCAGGACCTTCTGAGTGTCGGTCAACTGACGGCTCTTGTCATCGTTGTCCCGCAGCTGTTTGGCCAGCGAGGCCACACGCTCCTCGCGCTGGTCGAGGCGCGTCTGCAGGATCTGTCGCGCTCTGAGCAGGTCCTTGTATTTGATCAACTCGTTGCCTTCGTCGAGAAACTTGGTGGCGACGAGCAGTCCAGCTTCCAGCGCCAGGGCTTCGGGGCTTTTGGGTTTGCCGCTGAACATCGCCTTGAGTTGCTCGAACAGCGGTTTGATTCGGTCGATGACTGTCAGTTTTTCAAACTCCGCAATGGCCAGATTCAGAACCGCCTCATCGTCTTTCAATTGAGCCAGCGGGATTTTCTCGGCGGTGTATTCACGGTCCAGATCGACTTTGGCGGTGGCCAGTTCCTCGAGCCGGAAACGGTTGTTGCTGATGGCGATGCTCTGCACACCGAATACACCGTTGTGCAGTGACAAGTGCAGCGTGGTCATTTGATCGATACACAGCCTGATCAGTCCTGTAACAGCCTGCGAATAAAGCTTGCGTGCGTTTGCAGCCTGAGGGGTGGATTCAGCCTCGCCGAGGCTGGCCAGGGCCTGCAGGTTTTCGCTCAGTTCGTCTGTATCCAGTACAGAGATTGCCGTAGTGATGGCGTTGGCAGCCGCGAGATCCAGATCGCTGACGGCGGTATTCAAGCTGAGCAATTCATCGCTCAGGGCTTTGATGTACAGATTGGCGGAGCCGATGATCGCCTGGTAACGAATCGCCTCGCGGCTTTCGTTAAGGCGGCCAAGATCGGGCAGGGCGTAAGCAATGGTTGTCATGGGAAATTATTCTCGCTTGGATGGATGGCGTTAGTCGAAAGCGCTGATAAGCAGGTTCGAGTTGTTCTGAACGGTTTTCCAGTTCTTGAGAACAACCTTGAAACTCGCGACAAAAGTTCTGAGGGTCAGGAATTCATGCATGCCCATTACTGTGTTTTGCGAGGCGTTGATGTACTGAGTAATTTCGCTCCACAGCTGCTCAAGTTGTGAGGTGCTATTGACGGCGCCCTCGACATAGATCGACATACTGCTCAAGCTCGACTGAAACTCCATGAGCGTGCCGGCAAGAATGTTTTTTTGCTTGACCTGCTCGGCCAGCAAATCTCGTTGCTCGATCAGCGGACGCAAGTGGATTGCCTGCTGCAGATTGACGTGCCGATACCAGGCGGGTCCGCCACCGGTGTAAACCACGATGGTGCCGAAGATGTAGTCGAAAAAATCAGCATTGGACTCTCTGGTCTTCTCGGCAATACGCTGCTCGGCAAGATCAATGGCGGCATTCAACTCGGTAAGCTGTCGGTTGATTTGCGCATCGCCGGCCAGTTTCAGTTTTTCGCCAATTCTGACGGCGACCTTGTCGTTGAGCTCCGCCTTGAAGTATTTCAGGCGCTCATTGACGTCCTGGCTGCTGAGCTTTTTGTCCTCGATCGACCGTGCAATGAACGCCAGTGATTCCTGGATGGAACCGAATCGGTTCTTTTCTTCCCGACCGATTTCCAGCGGCGGCAGACTGTTTATCTCTTCTTCACTCAGCGAGTTGATAGTGCCAATGAAGTTGATGTAGCCCGGCATGGTCACGATCGCGTCGATAATGTCCTGACCGAAACTTTCCAGGTCTTCCGAGAAGGTAGCGAGGCTGCCGGCCACGAGCCGCATCGAATATTCGATATCTGTCCAGGAATTGGCATTGTTAATCATCGTGTGATTGAGTTCGACAATGTCGGTTAACTCCAGACCGATGATGCCGGTGCGTTTTGTTTTCAATTGCCTTTCGACATCTTCGATATCGCGTGGCAATGCCTTGGCGGCGGAAATGTAGTTTTTTATTTTTCGAATGTCATCTTTGGTGATGAGCGGTTTTGAGATGGGTTGCACTTTCAATTCCTTTGAAGTGTTGTTTGAGTCCTTAGGTTGAATTTGGATTCGCTGTTGAGTACATGTATTGATTGTGACTTGTTGTTGGTTATGATTTGTCGTTTTTTGTAATTTTTTGCATGGGTGGCTGGTTGTCTGTCGCAAGACGATGTTTGTGTATTCAATTTTAATATTTGATTGGTTGCATGTGATGGTTTTGTCGATCTAAGTTGAGGGGTGGCGTTGATTTGATTGCGCTCCGGATGAGCGCGCCAACGCTGTAAGTGAATAATCAATATTAATATCCGAAGAAGACAAGGAGTCTCCGATGGAACAGAATTTAAATGACAAGATGGTTGAGGTCGCCGCAAAAGCCCCATTGCTTTTTGTGAACGCTTCGTTGGGTGAGGGCGAAGAATACAACCGGGACACCGGTCTCCATGTGACCAAAGAGCAAATAAACAATTTAAGGCGGTATGAGGCGCTAGGTTTGTCCCTGCCGATTCAATTGGACGACGTCATTGCCTATCTTAACTATGGCTCCGGTGATGACGGTGGTGTGGGACGCACTGCTCGGGATTTTTTGCGAACTTTTACCACGACCTATCAGCATGCACGACGCTGGTCGCCTCTGCGCGAGAAAATAATGCTGACGGGAAATGATCTGAAGATATTTGCTGGCAGCATCATCGGAACGGGTGATGCCATTGTTGAAGTGTATAACGATCTGAGGGCTTCTAAATATCTGGAAGAGCATGATATTACTACTGTTCAACAATACCTGAAGCTTCAACGGCAAATGCCAGGGCTACCAGATCTCGATCTTGCCCCTGGTGATATCGCCGATATTCGAAGTTATCTGAATAGCTTGCTGTCGACAATCAAACTTTGTCATCAAAAAGCCGAAGAGGTACGCGGGGAACTGGACCGTTTCGGCACCGATATGCGGGCGTCTGTTCTGCCGGAAATCAAGCTGCGACTGGAGTTCGTTTCCAGGAATACGTACGCGTCCGATATCAAAGAGTTGCAAGGTCAAATGGATCAGCGTTCCGCTGAGATTGATGAGCTGAACAAACAATATGAAAAGTTGGTTCAAGATGCGATCAGAGATGCGGCGGGTCTTAACATTGGTGGACTGGTCATGGCTATCTATCAGGGTGTCAAAGCTGAAAAAATACGCCGTGAACGTAATGCGTTGAAGCAACTGCAGCAGGCCGATAATCAAAAAATGGCCAGCAAGAACCAGACGCTGAGTTCGCTGAATAAAGTTCGTGATGATCTGCAAAACCTTAGTTACGTTGCGATCGAGGCCGATGTAGCAACGCAAAACCTCATGCTGGTTTGGAACGCGCTCGGTGATTATGTCATTGCCTCAATTAATAAAGTCAATGAAATCGACGAGTCCGTGACGTTGCGCGCTTTCAAGAATCAGATAGTTCAAATCATCGCTCCGTGGGAGCAAATACAATCCAAGGCCGATCAGTTGTTGGAGGTATTTGCGGAAGCCGATAAAGAATACCAAAACAATAATGTCGCGATTCGGAGTAGGGCTGCAATGCAAAATTTTTCGATCAATGCTGTAGAACCAGCGTTCAATATGCAAAAACTGCGCGAACACAATGCGTCCGTGCAGCGACTGAACACTACTGCGCAAATGCTCTTTGAGCAATTCGATTACATGCCCGGCACTGTCGGGGCTATGAACGGTATGGCACTGGCGTTGAACAAGGCAACTTTTGAATTGCGCGACAAGGCGCAGAGACTAAGCATCAGTCTGGTGCTGTCCGAGAGGAATTTAAAATCCTATCAGGAAGAATTGAGTTCTCCGGAGGATGCGGAAGAGGTGCGCGAGGACATGGAGGTGGAACTGAAAGATATTTTCGCTAAAGTCTCTGCGCAAACTCGAGACTTGAAAAGTATCCACAACAGCATTGGCGCAGTCTATGACCGCAAGGCGTCGGCGGAGTGGATCGTCAAGCTGGAAGAAGAGCGTGTCAGTAACGAGGAACTCAAGACCCAATCCGAAGAGAAAATTGCAGCCTTCACTGCTGAGATAAAGTCTATTTCCGATGCGATTGATCTGATCACCAAGGCGGGTATCGAAAAAATTGGCCAGGAAGCCCAGTTATCGCTTGAAAATCTGAAGGCGTTGGGTCTGGCGCCTCCGCAAGTTCAAATCGCCATGTTAGCTATTGATACCCTGAAAAAATTGATTTCTGGTATTGGTGAGGCGATTTCTTATCTCAACATGCTGGCTGCATACCGTCGACTCAGCGACAAAGCAGCCGAAATGCGCGCTCAGTTGCGAAAGCACCTCAACGATGGCACTCGGATTGTCGGGCGTATCGAACTGGTCACTACGCTGGACGAGCAGGACGACGAACGTTCGAAGTACGCCAAGGAGTTTGCCAGCCTGATCAACTACTTTGATCTGCTCTCTACTGAGTTTACCCAGGACACTTCGGTGCCGGTGGACGGCCGGGCAGACTCTGCAATTGCCCGGATTGCCGAAGCCGTAAACGTTCTGAAATCCATTTCCCAATAACAAGGAGGTGAGGAAGTGGGCGATCGCTCGCCCACTTCCTGCACAGGAAATATGAATTCAGTGAGTTATGAGTTTTCGGCGCCGCAGCGCGAGGTGCTGAATCGGTATGTCCGTTGGCTGGGTCTGTTGATACCGACCTACGACAACACGCCGGTTGTATTTGAGGCGCGACGAAAAAATGGTCATCAACGCGCAGAACTGTCCTGGGATACGCGCCTGAACCGCGTTAACTTTTATGAACAATATCTGCAAGGGAGCTGGGAGCGAATTAGAGACCTGCGGAGTTTGACCAGTCGGTATTTGAGTGACCTGGATACGTTTGGACGTGAATCTTTGGAAATAACACAGAGAACATCGAAACGCGCACCTGTCAGTCAGGTTGACGTAACAAGTTACAGTCTGTATCGCTCGACGGACTGGGGACGGTCTCCACCTACCAGCCCCAGAGGATTGGTGCACCAGTTGGGTAATTGTTTCTGGAGCTTGAGCGGAGTAATCAATCCGATTGAGGGCCAGATTGACATGCTGGGCGAGGCATCATTTGGATTGAACGCGGCATTTATCAAGATAATGGGTTGGCAGTCGTGTGCCTGTCATCTACAACCGACTGTCGCGCAAGAGTTGTTCAGGAATCCTGCCACAACGCCTCCCTGGGACATTGCTTACTCTTCTTCAGACCCCACGATCAGGGCTGCCGAGTTTCAGGCCGATATTGCTAAGCTCTTCAATGAGTTCGTACCGCTGAATATTCAGATGGGCGTGTTCCTCAGAAACGTATCTGAGCGTGCGAGAGGCTTGGGCACTGCCCTCACACAAACCGAAAATATGACCACCATGGGGCTGCTGAATTTCAAGATCGAATCGGCTCTGGAAGGCGCTGATGAGATTTTGCAGATGTTGACGCACTTCGAAAACTGGCTGAAAAAATAAAAAAGGCCCATTCAATGGGCCTTTTTTACTCGGAGGTGTCGATTACACGTAGAACGATTTCAGTGGCGGGAAGCCATTGAATTCGACGGCGCTGTAACTGGTGGTGTACGCACCGGTCGACAGCCAGTACAGACGATCACCGATGGCCAGGTTCAGCGGCAGGCCGTACTTGTAGTTCTCATACATGATGTCGGCGCTGTCGCAGGTTGGGCCGGCGATGACCACTTCTTCCATCTCGCCTTTCTTCTCGGTCCAGATCGGGAACTTGATCGCTTCGTCCATGGTTTCGATCAGGCCGGAGAACTTGCCCACATCGGTATACACCCAACGCTCGACGGCGGTGCGGGATTTACGTGCAACCAGTACCACTTCGCTGACCAGAATACCGGCGTTGGCAATCAGCGAACGGCCCGGTTCCAGAATGATTTCCGGCAGATCGTCACCGAAGTCTTCCTTGAGGAAACGGATGATCTCTTCGGCGTAGGTTTCCAGGCTGTTGGTGCGGGTGATGTAGTTGGCCGGGAAGCCACCGCCCATGTTGATCAGCTTCAGATGAATGCCGTCTTCTTCTTTCAGGCGTTCGAAGATCACTTTGACCTTGGCGATGGCCGCGTCCCAGACGCTGATATCACGCTGCTGCGAGCCCACGTGGAACGAGATGCCGTAAGGCACCAGGCCCAGGTCACGGGCGAGGATCAGCAGGTCCATGGCCATGTCGGTCTGGCAGCCGAACTTGCGCGACAGTGGCCAGTCAGCGGTGGTCGAGCCTTCGGTGAGGATGCGCACATAGACTTTCGAACCCGGCGCGGCCTTGGCGATGTTGCGCAGGTCGGCTTCGGAGTCGGTGGCGTACAGGCGCACGCCCTTCTCGAAGAAGTAGCGGATGTCCTTGGATTTCTTGATGGTGTTGCCGTAGCTGATCTGGTCCGGGCTGACGCCACGGCTCAGCACTTTGTCCAGCTCATAGATGGAGGCGATGTCGAAGCTCGAGCCTTTCTCTTTGAGCAGGTCGATGATCTCGACGGCCGGGTTGGCCTTGACCGCGTAGTAGACCTTGGCGAATTCGAAACCGGCGCGCAGGTCATCGTAGGCCTGGCTGATCATCGCGGTGTCGATCACCACGAACGGGGTTTCCTGTTTGTCGGCGAACGCCTTCATTTTCTGAAAGGTTTCGCGCGCGAAATAGTCTTCGACCTGGATCGACATGCTGGAGTGCTCCTATGGGCAAACGGGTAAAAACATGGGTGTAAATGAACGTCCTCCGTATCCCCACTTTGGTTCGCCTACTTCCCAAGGCATGTCGCCGAAAGCAAAAAGGCCACGGGCGTAACTGCCCTTGGCCTTGCTGTCTCGTCGTCAGTACTTGAGCCGGATGGATCGTTTCCAGCATGGACGTTCGGCGCGAACTTTAGGGCGTGAGGGGCCTGAGATCAACTAAAAATGTCGCGTTTTTGCACGCTTCTGACGTACGTCGCGGATATCACTCTTTGTAGCCGACCGAGATGACGGACAGATGTTCCCCGAGAATTTTCATGTGTTAAAAATACCTGCACGTTCGATGCTTTTGTCGGCTAAGTCGTGGGTAAGTGCGATAGGCGCAACATCGGCGACGTTGGCGGCGAGAGGAGGGTGTGAGGGGGATTTTGGCCGTTTGGGAGCGGCTGCTTGCAGAAGTTCCGTGAACGCAGCTGTTGAGATTCTTTTCCGCCTGCGAATCACCAGGAAATTGCACAAATCCTGTGGGAGCGGGCTTGCTCGCGAAGACATTTTCATAGCCAACATCACCGCTGACTGAGATTACGCTTTCGCGAGCAAGCCCGCTCCCACAGATTTGCATGCTTAAGCCACTACCGCCTCAGCCGGCGAGACGATATTGGTCTTCATCCCGCGCGAACGCCCCGAGCTCAGGTAAGCCGCAATCGACTCCTGCGTCACCTCTCCCAGGAACACCCGCTCGGCATCCATCACCGGCAGCCACGAACGGTTGAACTCGTACATGCGCGACAACAGGATGCGCAGATGCTCGTCGTACGCCGCGGTGGCGTTGAACTCGCGCAGATACTGCGCGCAGGTGCCGGTCTGGCGGTGCAGGTCGCGACGACGGACGTAACCCAGCGCCTTGTTCTCGGCACAGGTGACCACCACGTAGCGGCGGTCATGCTCGTCCATCAATTCCAGCGCATCGGCCACCGGGGTCTCTGGACTGACCGATGGCGCGTTGTCCGCTGCGTCTTCAGCCTTCACCAGCAGCAGACGCTTGAGGGTGCTGTCCTGGCCAACGAAGTTGCTGACAAAGTCGTCCGCCGGGTGTGCGAGCAGGGTGTCCGGATGGTCGATCTGCAGCAGTTTGCCGGCGCGGAAAATCGCGATCTTGTCGCCGAGTTTGATCGCTTCGTCGATGTCGTGGCTGACCATGATCACGGTCTTGTTCAGTGCCCGCTGCATCTCGAAAAACTCGTTCTGGATCATCTCGCGGTTGATCGGGTCGACCGCACCGAACGGCTCGTCCATCAGCAACAGCGGCGCATCAGCGGCCAATGCGCGGATCACACCGATGCGCTGTTGCTGGCCACCGGACAGTTCACGCGGATAGCGGTGCAGATACTGTTTGGGTTCCAGTTTGATCATGCTCATCAGTTCGCGGGCGCGGTCGTGGCATTTCTGTTTGTCCCAGCCGAGCAGTTTCGGCACCACGACGATGTTCTCTTCGATGGTCATGTTGGGGAACAGGCCGATCTGCTGGATCACGTAGCCGATGTTGCGGCGCAGGGTCACTTCGTCGAGGTCGGTGGTGTCTTCACCGTTGATCAGGATCTTGCCCGAGGTCGGCTTGATCAGGCGGTTGATCATTTTTAGCGTGGTGCTTTTGCCGCAACCCGATGGCCCGAGGAACACACAGATTTCGCCTTCATTGACGGTCAGGCTCACCGAGTCCACGGCTTTGACATCTTTGCCGTTGCTCTGGAAGGTCTTGCTGAGGTTTTGAAGTTCGATCATTTGAGGAGTCCTTTTGGAGTCAGCGTACGTTGCAGCCACTGCAGGAGAAGGTCGGCGAAGATCGCCAGAAGACTGACCAGCAGCGCGCCGACGATCAGCATCGACATGTCGCTGCGGCTGATGGAGGCGAGGATCAGCACACCGAGGCCACCGGCGCCGATGGTCGCGGCGATGGTCATCACACCGATGTTCATCACCACCGCGGTGCGCACCCCGGCGAGGATCACTGGCACCGCAATCGGCAGCTCGACCATGCGCAGGCGCTGGCCGAAGGTCATGCCGATACCGCGTGCGGCTTCACGGATGCCCGGCTCGACGCCCGTCAGGGCGAGGTAGGTGTTGCGCATGATCGGCAGCAGTGAATAAAGGAACACCGCGGTGATCGCCGGCATCGGCCCAAGGCCCTGGCCGAACTTGGAGTAGAACGGCAGCAGCAGACCGAACAGCGCAATCGACGGCACGGTCAGCAGCACTGTGGCGCTGGCCTGCAAGGGACCGGCGAGGCTGGGGAAGCGCGTCATCAGAATGCCCAGCGGCACCCCGATGAGGATCGCCAGACTGACGGCGATGCCGACCAAGGTGATGTGCTGCCAGGTCAGGTGCATCACCTGCTGCCAGTCGAGGTGGGAAAAGGCGTTCAGAAATTCCATGACTTTTCCTCCTTAATTGAGTGGGTGCTGGCGCAGAAAGTCGGCGGCCACTTTCGATGGGCTTTCGTGATCGACGTCGACCCGCGCGTTGAGCTGGCGCATGGTTTCGTCATCGAACAGTTCTGCCAGCGGCTTGAGTTGCTCGGCCAGTTGCGGGTGCGCATCGAGGTAGGCCTGACGCACCACTGGCGCGGCGGTGTAGTCGGGGAAGTAGTGCTTGTCGTCTTCCAGCAACTTCAGGCCGAAGGCATTCAGGCGGCCGTCGGTGGTGTAGACCAGACCGGCAAACACCTGGCCGTTGCGCAGCGCGGTGTAGACCAGTCCCGCGTCCATCTGGCGGATGTTGTTGCGGGTCAGGTTCATGTCGTAGAGCTTGACCATGCCGTCGAGACCGTCGGAGCGGTTGGCGAACTCGGTGTCCAGCGCCACCAGGTGATTGGTCTTGGCCTCATCGCGCAGCACCTTGTTCAGGTCGCTGATGGTGTTGATCTGCGGGTACTCCTCGGCGACTTTTTTCGGCAGGGCGAGGGCGTAGGTGTTGCTGAATTTCGACGGGGTCAGCCAGACCAGACCTTTTTTCGCGTCGAGTTCTTTGACCCGGGCGTAGGACTGTTCGCTGTCGAGTTTTTCGGTGACATGGTTGTAGGCCACCAGTGACACGCCGGTGTATTCCCAGAGCATGTCCAGTTGCCCGCTTTCGTGGGCGCTGCGGGCGAGGTTGCTGCCCAGACCGCCGGTGATCTGCGCGTCGTAACCTTTGCTGCGCAGGTATTGCGCGGTGATTTCCGCGAGCAGGGTCTGCTCGGTGAACACCCGGGCGCCGAGGCGAATCACCGGTTTTTCGGCGGCTTGGGCCAATCCTGCAAACAGCAGGAGGCCGCTCAAGATCAAGCTAAATCGTTTCATAAATATTCCTTCGCAAGAGCCTTAAGACGGGCGCAAACCGCGTTCCAGCCAGAGACGGCTGGCGAGGGTGACCACGCCATCGAGCAGCAGGGCCAGCAGCGCGGTGCACGCGGCGCCGAGCAGCAGTTGCGGCTGATTGTTCAGGGCGATGCCGGGAAAGATCAGGCTGCCGAGGCTGTTGGCGCCGATCAGGAATGCCAGCGGCGCGGTGCCGACGTTGATCGCCAGTGCCACGCGCACGCCACCGATGATGATCGGCACGGCGTTGGGCAATTCAACTTTCCACAGCACCTGGCGCGGGGTCATTCCGATGCCGACGGCGGCTTCTTTCAGCGAACCCTGGACGTTTTTCAGGCCTTCGTAGGTGTTGCGCACAATCGGCAACAGAGAGGCGAGGAACAAAGCGAAGATTGCCGGGCCACTGCCGATGCCGAGAATCCCCAGGGCAATCGCCAGTACGGCCAGCGGTGGCACGGTGTTGCCGATATTGAAGATCTGCATGAAGCGTTCAGCGCGGCCGACCATGGTCGGGCGACTGAGGAAGATACCGGCGGGGATGCCCACGACAAGGGCGGCCAGCATTGAAGCGAGGACGAGAATCAGATGAGCTTGCAGGTAAAACAACAAATCGTCGCGGTAATGTTCGATCGTGTTGATTCCGATCCAGTGGACCAGCAGGGCCAGGAGCGCGATAACCACCGCACCTCCCATCAGCCCTTTGCCATAGCGGATAGCCACAGGCGGACTCCTTTTCTTGTAGTCGGCGAACGCCGTCCCGAGTGGCATGCCATGCCTGGCTGCCGGGAAATAAACGTTCGCGAGAAGCAGCTCCTTCAGCACCGGCAACAAGCGGTCTGAAAGCGAGCCATGAGCGCAGCCTCGTCAGGCTAACTTGCTGATTTTTCAGCCCCTGACGAAATGTCGTAACAGGGGATGGACGTCTCCGTGCTTTAAAAGGTTCCCATCCGGGGCAGCATTTGGCCACCCTTAATGTGCTCAACGGTTCGGTTATTGCATCGAGTTGGGCTATAATCGCGGCCCTTTTTTGAATCACCGCCAGGCGATTTCCCATGACCAACCAGGCCGCCGAAGTCGCGAAACGCCGCACTTTCGCCATTATTTCCCACCCCGATGCCGGTAAAACCACGATCACCGAAAAGCTCCTGTTGATGGGCAAGGCGATTGCAGTGGCCGGCACGGTGAAATCCCGTAAATCCGATCGCCATGCGACATCCGACTGGATGGAGATGGAGAAGCAACGGGGTATTTCCATTACCACGTCGGTCATGCAGTTCCCGTATCGCGAACACATGATCAACCTGCTCGACACCCCGGGCCACGAAGACTTCTCCGAAGACACCTACCGCACCCTGACGGCGGTCGACTCGGCGCTGATGGTGCTCGACGGCGGTAAAGGCGTTGAGCCACGGACCATCGCGCTGATGGACGTCTGCCGTCTGCGTGACACGCCGATCGTCAGCTTCATCAACAAACTCGACCGTGACATCCGCGACCCGATCGAACTGCTCGACGAAATCGAAGCCGTCCTCAAGATCAAGGCTGCGCCGATCACCTGGCCGATCGGTTGCTACCGCGACTTCAAGGGCGTTTATCACCTGGCCGACGACTACATCATTGTCTACACCGCCGGTCACGGTCACGAACGCACCGAAACCAAGATCATCGAGAAACTCGACTCCGACGAGGCGCGCGCGCACCTGGGCGACGAGTACGATCGCTTCCTCGAACAACTGGAGCTGGTGCAGGGCGCCTGCCACGAGTTCAACCAGCAGGAGTTCCTCGACGGTCAACTGACCCCGGTGTTCTTCGGTACTGCATTGGGCAACTTCGGGGTCGACCACGTGCTCGACGCCGTAGTTGACTGGGCCCCGCGTCCGCTGGCCCGTGTCGCCAACGAGCGCACTGTCGAGCCGGTGGAAGAGAAGTTCTCGGGCTTCATCTTCAAGATCCAGGCGAACATGGACCCGAAACACCGTGACCGCATCGCCTTCATGCGTATCTGCTCCGGCAAGTACGAGAAAGGCATGAAGATGCGCCATGTGCGTACCGGCAAGGACGTGCGCATCGGCGACGCCCTGACGTTCTTCTCCTCCGAGCGTGAACAGCTGGAAGAGGCGTATGCCGGCGACATCATCGGTCTGCACAACCACGGCACCATCCAGATCGGCGACACCTTCAGCGAAGGCGAAGTCCTCGGTTTCACCGGCATCCCGCACTTCGCCCCGGAACTGTTCCGTCGCGTGCGTTTGCGTGATCCGTTGAAGTCCAAGCAGTTGCGTCAGGGCCTGCAACAGCTGGCTGAAGAGGGCGCGACTCAGGTGTTCTTCCCGGAGCGCAGCAACGACATCATTCTTGGCGCCGTGGGTGTGCTGCAGTTTGATGTGGTCGCGAGCCGCTTGAAGGAGGAATACAAGGTTGAGTGCTCTTATGAGCCGATCACTGTTTACTCCGCGCGCTGGATTGAATGCAGTGACAAGAAGAAGCTTGAGGAGTTTTCCAACAAGGCTGTGGAGAACCTGGCATTGGATGGCGGTGGGCACCTGACCTATCTGGCGCCGACGCGGGTTAATCTGGCGTTGATGGAAGAGCGGTGGCCGGATGTGAAATTCCGTGCGACGCGTGAGCATCACTAAGCGCTGAGCTGAGTTGTCTGGAGCCCCTGAGGTGTAGGCCTTGGGGGCTTTTTTTGGGCTTTGGTCTTGGCGGCCGTCGGGCCGACCAGGCTTCGGGTGGTTTGGGTGTATATCCGTTTTTTTGGTGATGGCGGATTAGGGGGCCGCCCTTACGGCGGGTCACTTTTTCCAGACGCCGAAAAAGTAACCAAAAAGGCTTGCTCCTGCGTTCGGCCCGCTCGCTGGGGCTCGGGGTTCCTTCGCTCCGGGATCGATCCGGGGGCAGCGCCTACGGTTTGCTTCGCTGCACCTCCTCTCGCTGTGTTTGGCTGCGCCAAACGGTCGCTACGCTCCCACCCCCGGATCAATCCCTCCACTCAGCCTTCCGATGTCGCCCGTGGATCAAGATCAAGAGCTTTCGGCGAGCTGACACTCGGCCATTTGAGTGGTGAAGAGCATGCGCTGGGCTTTTGCTTTCCTGTAGGAGCCAGCCTGCTGGCGATGGCGGCCTGACAGCCGACCAATCTCCAACTGCCTGCACCCAATCCCACTGTAGGAGCCAGCCTGCTGGCGATGGCGGCCTCCGAGCCGACCAATCTCCAACAGACCACACCCAATCCCACTGTGGGAGCGGGCTTGCTCGCGAAGGCGGTTTCACAGCCGACCATTTTCTAATCGAGCTGAGCGCCCGAAGGCTGCGATCTTTTGGACTCAAAAAAGCGAAGTCAAAAGATCGCAGCCTACGGCAGCTCCTGCAGGGACTGTAGGGCGACTCCGTATTTTGAGTTCTCGATGTTCTTGAGAACGACAAGCGGCGTGCTGACCGTTAGTGTTTTTGTCGACGGTGATCTGGACATTGGGTGAAGCTTTTTTCATGCCGCCGATGAATGTGCTGGTCATGCGGCACGCGCAGGGTGGCAAAAGCGGTCAGTATTTTGGTCTGTTTTTCATGGGCTGGAGCGCCAGTGCATTGCTGTCGCCGGTACTCAGTGGGCAGTTGTATGGTCGCTTCGGCGGCCACAGCGTATGGCTTTCGAGTGCGACGCTGGCGCTTCTGACCCTGCCGTTGATCTACCTTGCAACGCGCTCATTGACCCAGGCCAAGGCGCTGGTCGCCACCAGGCATGCCGCCTCGCTTAGCTGATTCGGTTATAGAAGTTATTCAGAAGTGATCTGCCAAACTGGGGCATTTCCGAGGTCTCGTTAGCGTCCTATCTGGTGAACTGGACTGATCGGAACTAGATTTCATTCAGCGCCGGATTGGCACCCCAGGCTTCAACCACGAAAGGATGGAAATGGCTATGAGCATTTTTCAACGCGTTGTGCTGTTGCTTAAGGTTTTGGTGATGTTGACGCTTGGCACCACGGCAGCGTGGGCGAGTTCCGCCACGCCACAACAAGGTTTTAATGCAGCCCACGGACAAGCCGGTGTGGTCATGCTGGCTAAGTCGGAATCCGAACCGGGCGATCAGGACCAGGGCGGCAGCAAGGACGATGACGACTCGACCACTGACGAGCCGGACACTGACGATGATGACGGCGACAGCCAGTCGTAAATCGCCGGCAAAAGAAAACCCCTTCTTCCCCGACTGATGCGCAATCGGAGGAGAAGGGGTTTGGTTAACACGTTACCTCCGGATAAACACGATCCCTGTAGGAGCTGCGGCACGCTGCGATCTTTTGATCTTGATGTTGAAAATCAACAGATCGCAGCCTCGTTTCACTCGACAGCTCCTACAGGTTTTGTGTCGGTCTTCGGTTTTGCTTACGCGGCGCCGTCGAGGAACTGCTCGGCGTAGTGGCATGCCACCTGCCGGTTGTCGAGCTGGCGCAGGGCCGGCTCTTCGCTGCTGCAACGTTCGGTTGCGTACGGGCAGCGCTTGTGGAACGCGCAGCCCGGTGGCGGGTTCAGCGGGTTGGGCAGTTCGCCGACGATCTTGATTTTCGGCTTGTCCGGATCCGGGTGGATCGTTGGCGTCGCCGACAACAAGGCTTGGGTGTACGGGTGCAGAGGACGGGTGTAGATGTCCTCTTTCGGGCCCATTTCCACCGGCCGGCCGAGGTACATCACCAGCACCGAATCAGCGACGTGACGCACCACTGCCAGGTTGTGCGAGATGAACACGTAGGCGGTGTTGAATTCCTGCTGCAGATCCATGAACAGGTTCAGCACCTGCGCCTGAATCGACACGTCCAGCGCCGAGGTCGGTTCATCCGCCACCAGCACTTTCGGTTGCAGCATCATCGCCCGGGCGAGGGCGATACGCTGGCGCTGACCGCCGGAGAACATGTGCGGATAACGCTGGTAGTGCTCGGGACGCAAGCCGACCTGCTTCATCATCGCCTGGACTTTCTCGCGACGTTCGGTGGCCGACAGGTTGGTGTTGATCAGCAGCGGCTCGGCCAGTTGATCACCGATTTTCTGCCGTGGGTTCAACGACGCGTACGGGCTCTGGAACACCATCTGCACGTCTTTGCGCAGTTGCTTGCGCTGGGCCTTGTCGGCGCCGGCGACTTCCTGACCGGCGATTTTCAGCGAGCCGGACGACGGCTCTTCGATCAGGGTCAGGGCACGGGCGAGGGTGGATTTGCCGCAGCCCGATTCGCCCACCACGGCGAGGGTCTTGCCGGCTTCTAGTTCGAACGACACACCGTTGAGGGCGCGCACGGTCGCATGGCCCTTGAACAGGCCACGGGAGACTTCGTAGTGACGGGTCAGGTCGCGGGCGGTAAGTACGACGGCCATTACGCCACCTCCTGGTTCAGCGGGAAGAAGCAGCGCGCGAGGCTGTTGCTTTTCGGATCAAGGGCTGGACGCTGCGCGCGGCAGCTGTCCTGCACGTACGGGCAGCGCGGCGACAGCAGGCAACCCTGCGGACGGTCGTAGCGGCCCGGAACGATACCCGGCAGGGTCGACAGGCGTGAGGCGCCCAAACTGTGCTCGGGAATCGCTTTGAGCAGCGCTTCGCTGTACGGGTGCGCCGGGATGTCGAACAGTTGCGGCACCTGACCGACTTCAACGGCCTGGCCGGCGTACATCACGCACACGCGCTGGGCGGTTTCAGCCACGACCGCGAGGTCGTGGGTGATCAGCACCAGGCCCATGTTCTGTTCTTTCTGCAACGCCAGCAGCAGATCCATGATCTGTGCCTGAATCGTTACGTCGAGTGCCGTGGTCGGCTCATCGGCGATCAGCAGTTTTGGCTCGCCGGCAATCGCCATGGCAATCGCGACACGCTGGCTCATACCGCCGGACAGTTGGTGCGGGTAGGCATCCATACGGCTGGCGGCGCCCGGGATTTCAACTTTTTCCAGCAGTTCGATGGCACGTTTGCGCGCTTGCTTGCCGGACATTTTCAGGTGCAGGCGCAGCACTTCTTCGATCTGGAAACCGACGGTGTAGCTCGGGTTGAGCGCGGTCATCGGGTCCTGGAACACCATCGCCAGGTCTTTGCCAACAATCTGCCGACGCTGGCGGTTGCTCAGCTTGAGCATGTTCTTGCCGTCGAAGCTCAGGGAATCGGCAGTGACGATCCCCGGGTGCTCGATCAGGCCCATCAGCGCCATCATGGTCACGGACTTGCCCGAACCGGACTCGCCGACGATCGCCAGGACTTCGCCCTTGTCGACTTTCAGGTCGAGGCCGTCGACTACTGGAACGGCGTTCTTGTCGCCGAAGCGAACGTTGAGATTCTTGATTTCTAGCAGTGACATGGGAATCTCCTCAGGCGGCGTTCTTGAGTTTCGGGTCCAGCGCATCGCGCAGGCCGTCGCCCATCAAGTTGATTGCCAGCACGCTGAGCAAAATGGTCAAACCAGGCAGACTGACGACCCACCAGGCGCGTTCGATGTAGTCGCGGGCCGAGGCCAGCATGGTGCCCCACTCAGGGGTTGGCGGTTGTACGCCAAGGCCGAGGAAGCCCAGTGCCGCAGCATCGAGAATCGCCGAGGAGAAACTCAGGGTGGCCTGCACGATCAGTGGCGCCATGCAGTTGGGCAGCACGGTGATGAACATCAGGCGTGGCAGACCGGCACCGGCCAGGCGCGCGGCGGTCACGTAGTCGCGGTTCAGTTCGCCCATCACCGCAGCACGGGTCAGACGCACGTAGGACGGCAGCGAGACCACGGCAATAGCGATCACGGTGTTGATCAGGCCTGGGCCGAGGATGGCGACAATCGCCACAGCCAGCAGCAGCGACGGCAGGGCCAGCATGATGTCCATCAGACGCATGATGGTCGGGCCGATCATTTTCGGGAAGAAACCGGCGAACAGACCCAGCAGGATCCCCGGGATCAGCGACATCACCACCGACGACAGACCGATCAGCAGCGACAGGCGCGAACCCTGGATCAGGCGCGACAGCAGGTCACGCCCCAGTTCATCGGTACCGAGCAGGAACTGCATCTGTCCGCCTTCAAGCCAGGCCGGTGGCGTCAGTAGGAAGTCACGGTATTGCTCGCTCGGGTTATGCGGGGCGACCCACGGCGCGAAGATCGCGCAGAAAATAACCAGCAGCATGAACAGCAGGCCGGCAACCGCGCCCTTGTTCTTGGAGAAGGCTTGCCAGAATTCTTTGTACGGCGACGGGTACAGCAGACTTTGATCCGCGCTTGGGGCGGCATTGGCTACTGAGGATGTTGGAGTGCTCATGGGTATGGACCTCAGCGCTGATGACGGATGCGTGGGTTGGCAAAGCCGTAGAGGATGTCCACCACGAAGTTGACCAGAATCACCAGGCAGGCGATTAACAGGATGCCGTTTTGCACAACCGGGTAGTCCCGGGCGCCGATGGCTTCGATCAGCCATTTACCGATGCCGGGCCAGGAGAAGATGGTTTCGGTCAGGACTGCACCGGCCAGCAGGGTGCCGACTTGCAGACCGACCACGGTCAGCACCGGAATCAGTGCATTGCGCAGGCCGTGCACGAACACCACGCGCGCCGGTGACAGGCCTTTGGCCCGGGCGGTACGGATGTAGTCTTCACGCAGCACTTCGAGCATCGACGAACGGGTCATCCGCGCGATCACCGCCAGCGGAATGGTGCCGAGCACGATGGCCGGCAGGATCAGGTGATGCAGGGCATCGAGGAACGCGCCCATGTCATCGGCCAGCAGCGTGTCGATCAGCATGAAACCGGTGCGCGGCTCGATGTCGTAGAGCAGGTCGATCCGTCCGGAGACCGGGGTCCAGCCCAGGCTCACCGAGAAAAACATGATCAGGATCAGGCCCCACCAGAAGATCGGCATCGAATACCCCGCCAGGGAGATGCCCATCACCCCGTGGTCGAACAGGGATCCTCGCTTGAGGGCCGCAATCACCCCGGCCAGCAGGCCCAGGATGCCGGCGAACAGCAGGGCGGCCATGGACAGTTCCAGGGTCGCCGGGAAGAGAGAGGTGAACTCGGTCCATACGCTCTCACGCGTACGCAGGGATTCGCCGAGATCGCCGTGGGCCAGTTTGCCGATGTAGTCCAGGTACTGGGCATACAGCGGTTTGTTCAGACCTAGGCGTTCCATTGCCTGAGCGTGCATTTCGGGGTCGACCCGACGTTCGCCCATCATCACTTCCACGGGGTCGCCAGGGATCATGCGAATCAACGCGAAAGTCAGCAGGGTGATGCCGAAAAACGTGGGGATCAACAACCCCAGTCGGCGGGCAATAAAACTAAACATCTTGTGTGGTACCTCATCAGCCGGTTAGGCGTGCCCAGCGACCCTGGGGTCAGGGAGGCCGGGAGTTTCTTATCTACTTCACCTGGGTGGTGGCGAAGTTATTAGTGGTGAGAGGGCTGATGTGATAACCCTCTACGTTGTTGCGCATTGCGGTAAACATACGGGTGTGGGCCATGCTGATCCACGGTTGATCCTGATTAAACAGCACCTGGGCCTGTTCGTAGAGTTTGGCGCGTTCGGCCGGATCTACTTTAGCCCGTGCTTCGTCCAGCAGTGCCTGGAATTTCTCGTTGCACCAGCGAGCGTAGTTTTCGCCGTTCTTAGCCGCTTCGCAACTGAGCATAGGCGTCAGGAAGTTATCCGGGTCGCCGTTGTCGCCCGCCCATCCGGCCGACACCATGTCGTGCTCGCCGGCCTTGGCGCGTTTGAGCATCTCGCCCCATTCCATCACGCGGATGTCGATCTTGATCCCGACTTTCGCCAGGTCAGCCTGCATCATCTGCGCGCCGAGCATCGGGTTCGGGTTGGTCGGGCCACCGCCGTTACGGGTAAACAGGGTAAACACGGTGCCTTCCGGAACCCCGGCTTCCTTGAGCAGGGCGCGCGCCTTGTCGAGGTCACGTGGCGGGTTCTTCAGGTCGTGGTTGTAGCCCAGCAGCGTCGGCGGGTACGGGTTGACCGCGACCGAGGCGTTGCCTTTGCCGAACAGCGCGTTGACGTAGGCTTCCTTGTCGAAGGCGATGTCGATCGCTTTGCGCACTCGCACGTCGCTGATGTATTTGTGCTGGGTGTTCATGGCGATGTACGAGACGGTCATCGCGTCCATCTCGTCGACCTTCAGGTTGCTGTCTTTCTTGATGCTCGGGATGTCATCCGGCTTCGGATACAACGCGATCTGGCACTCGTTGGCCTTGAGTTTCTGCAGACGCACGTTGTTGTCGGTGGCGATCGCCAGGATCAGCGCGTCGGCCGGGGCCTTGCCACGGAAGTAGTCCGGGTTGGCCTTGAAGCGTACCTGGGCGTCCTTGGCGTAACGCTGGAAGATGAACGGGCCGGTGCCCACAGGCTTGTTGTTGAGGTCGCCGGTCTTGCCGGACTTGAGCAACTGGTCGGCGTATTCGGCCGGGTAGATCGAGGAGAACGCCATGGCGATGTCGGCCAGGAACGGCGCTTCGCGGCGGGTCAGGGTGAACTTGACCGTGTTGTCGTCGACTTTCTCTACGCTTTTGAGCAGTTCCTTGAAGCCCATGCTTTCAAAGTACGGGAAGCCCACGCTCGACAGTTTGTGCCACGGGTGATTCGGGTCCAGCTGGCGCTGGAAGCTCCAGACCACGTCGTCGGCGTTCATGTCGCGGGTCGGCTTGAAATATTCGGTGGTGTGAAACTTGACGCCTTTGCGCAGGTGGAACGTGTAGGTCAGGCCGTCGTCACTGATGTCCCAGGACTCGGCGAGCGCCGGGATCACTTCGGTGGTGCCGGGCTTGAAGTCGGCCAGACGGTTGAAGATCGTTTCGGCCACCGCATCGGCAGTGACTGCAGTTGTGTACTGGACCATATCGAAGCCTTCCGGGCTGGCTTCGGTGCAGACCACCAAGGGTTTGGCCGAGACGCCGATGGCGGCGCTCAACAACGCGGCAGCGACGGCCGCACGTAGGGGAAGCATTTTCATCGATAACCCTCTGCAATCGGTTGAAGACTAAAAACCGAACGGCCGACTCGTCATGAGTCAGCCGTCGGTCGGCGGTTTTTACAGGATGTTGAATGGAATCGTGGTCACGAGACGGAACTCGTTGATGTTGCCGTCAGCCTGGTGCTCGCTCGCGCGGTGAGTGGTGTAAGTCGCGCGAATCGCGGTGGCCTTCAGAGGGCCACTCTGCACGGCGTAAGAGGCGCCGATGCCGTATTCGTAGTGGCTTTCGCCGTCCATCAGGCTCAGGTCGCCGCGCTTGGCGCCCGGATCGGTGTAGGCGGTGCCGGTGTAGTGAGTACCGTCGATGCCCCAGCCGCGAGCCTGGTAGATGTTGAACTTCAGGCCTGGCACGCCGTATTCGGCCATGTTGATGCCGTAGGCGATCTGGAAGGATTTCTCGTTCGGGCCGTTGAAGTCCGACAGCAGGGAGTTGGCCAGGTAGATGCCGTTGGTTTCGTGCAGGTAGTCGAAGTACTCGTCACCGTTCACTTGCTGGTACGAGAAGGTCAGGCTGTGCGCCTGGTGGGTCAGGCCGAACGACAGCGAGTAGGTGTCGTTGTCGATTTTGCCCATCAGTTTTTTGCCTTCATCTACGGTCTTGTAGTAGTTCAGACCGGTGGTCAGGCTCAGCACCTGGCTGTCACCCAGTTCATGGGTGCCGCCGAAGTAGTACTGGTTCCAGAAGTCTTCGACGTTGGCCACGTAGAGGCTGGTTTTCAGGCTTTTGAGCGGCTGATAGTTGACGCCGGCGGTGTAGACCTTGTCGGTTTCCGCGCCGTTGGCACCGTATTCGCTGCGGAACTTCGACAGGCTCTGCTCGGTACGAGGCGAGACGCGGTCGAAACCGGCCAGGTCGAACGACAGGTTGTTGAATTCTTCGCTGTGCAGGCTGATACCTTCGAAGCTCGAAGGCAGCGGACGGTTGCCGATGACGTCGACGATCGGGGTGCTGAAATTCTGGCGGCCTGCGGTCAGCGTAGTGTTGGAAACACGGAACTTGACGTTGGCCAGACCCAGTTTGCTCCACTGGTCGACAGCGTCACCGTCGGAGTGCGCCAGGGTACGGTTGGAACCGCCGGCGATGTCCTTGCGGTCACGGTCGAGAGCGATGGCGTTGTAGGCCGCGACTTCGGTGCTGACGCCAACGGTGCCTTGGGTGAAGCCCGAGGTGTAGTTGACGATTGTGCCTTGAACCCAGTTGATACGACGTGCGGTCGGTGTTTTGACCACGGGCGAAGTGTTCTTGTCACTGTTTTTCACGTAGCTGAAGGTGTCATCGCGACGCTTCAGTTCGTTGGCATACCAGTTACGCGTGGTGCCGCCCAGACTTTGTCCATCGACAAAGCCTTTGGCCTCGCTTTGGGCGCTGCTGCCGGCCAGAGTGGTCGGTACGAATTCCTGACTAACAGGTTCCGCATACGCCGTTGCGGTAATGCTGCTGATGGCCAAAGCCAGTATCGCAGTGCTGCTCAGTTTCATGGGTGAAGCTCCTTTACTTTCTTTTTATGCCGGCTTTTTTGGGTTGGCCGGTTATTGGTTTAGAACTCATTCACACATCGCAAACGTTTGCAAAAGGCCTGATTGGCGAATTTCGGCAAAGCGCTTGCGTGAGGGGGATAGACAGCCCCCTCAGCGTTGCGGCTAATCGGTTGGGTTAATCGATACTGACGCCCGAGAACACATTGCGACCGAAGGGGCTGACCTTGAAGCCTTCAACCCTGGCGCTTAACGGCTGGTTGACCGTCGAGTGGGCGACAGGCGTGATCGGCACTTGCTGCTTGAGCAACTGCTGCGCCTGTTTGTAGAGCACGGTGCGCTGGTCGCGGTCGGTGACGACCTTGGCCTCTTTGATCAGCTTGTCGTAAGCCGGGTCGCACCACATGGAGTAGTTGTTGCCGCCAATCGCGTCGCAGCTGTACAGGGTGCCCAGCCAGTTGTCCGGGTCACCGTTGTCGCCGGTCCAGCCGATCAGGCTGATATCGTGCTCGCCATTCTTGGTGCGCTTGATGTACTCGCCCCATTCGTAGCTGACGATCTTCACTTTCAGACCGATCTTGGCCCAGTCAGCCTGGAGCATTTCGGCCATCAATTTGGCATTCGGGTTGTACGGACGCTGTACCGGCATCGCCCACAGGGTGATCTCGGTGCCTTCCTTGACGCCGGCAGCCTTGAGCAACTCGCGGGCTTTTTCCGGGTTGTAGGCGGCGTCCTTGATGCTGTCGTCGTAGGACCACTGGGTCGGCGGCATGGCGTTGACCGCCAGCTGTCCGGCGCCTTGATAAACGGCGTTGAGAATCCCTTGTTTATTCACCGCCATGTCCAGCGCCTGCCGCACTTCGAGCTGGTCGAACGGCTTGTGACGGACGTTGTAGGCGATGTAGCCGAGGTTGAAACCGGGCTTGGAAATCAGCTGCAGTTTTGGATCGTTCTTCAGCGCTTCAACATCAGCCGGGCGCGGATGCAGGGTGATCTGGCATTCGCCGGCCTTGAGTTTCTGCACGCGTACCGAGGCGTCGGTGTTGATCGCGAAAATCAGGTTCTTCAGCTTGACCCGGCTCGGGTCCCAGTAATGCTCGTTGCCGGTGTAACGGATGTTCGAGTCTTTCTGATAGCTCTTGAACACGAACGGCCCGGTGCCGACCGGCTTCTGGTTGATGTCGCTCGGCTTGCCTTCGGCCAGCAGCTTGTCGGCGTATTCGGCGGACAGGATGGCAGCGAAGCTCATGGCGATGTTCTGGATGAACGCGGCGTCGACGCTGTTGAGCGTGAACTCCACGGTCAGCGGCCCGGTCTTTTCGACCTTGGCAATGTTCTTGTTCAGGCTCATCCCGTTGAAGTACGGGAACTCGGTCGGATAAGCCTTACGGAATGGCTGCGCGGGATCGAGCATGCGGTTAAACGTGAACAGCACGTCGTCGGCGTTGAAATCGCGCGTCGGTTTGAAGTAGGGCGTTGTATGAAACTTCACACCTTCACGCAGGTGAAAGGTGTACTTGAGACCATCCTCGGAAATATCCCACTTGGTTGCCAGACCCGGTACGACGTTGGTCGCGCCTTTTTCGAACTCGACCAGACGGTTGTACAGCGGCTCGGCGGCGTCGTTATCGGTTGCCGTCGTGTATTGCGCGGTATCGAAACCCGCCGGGCTGCCCTCGGAGCAGAACACCAGACTGTCGCTGGCGGCGTAACTGGCGGACGTGGCGGCCAACAGGCCGGCGCCCAGCAATGCGGAAAAAACCAAGGTATGGCGCATGACGCTCCCTCTTTTTTTAGTGTTGTTCAATGCACCGCGATCCCGTCCAGGGAAGTTGAGGTTGCATTGAGCTCAATCCAGTACGTACAGCAAGCCGGTGGCCCACGCAGAAACTGGTCAGAGCCCGACAGTAGGGGCCGTGGGTCTGGCAGTAAATGCGTAATTGCCTGAAAACTCGTAGGAAAAGTCAACGCGTCCTCTGCCGCTGCAGTCATCCGCAGCGGAATTGGCTGTAGGCAAATTCCTGACTTCCCGGCAGCGAAAGCAACGGCGACGTCATGAACGCCGCCGTTGCGATGGCTTAATTGCTGACGCTGACGCCGTAGAAGGAGTTCAAGCCGAATGGGCTGATCTTGAAGTCCTGCACGTTGGCGCGCATGGGTTGGAACACCGTCGAGTGAGCGATAGGTGTGTATGGAACAGCATCTTTAAGGACGTGTTGCGCCTGTTTGTACAGTTCGGTGCGCTTGGCCTGGTCGGTGGTGCGTTTGGCATCCTTGACGAGACCGTCGTACTTCTTGTCGCACCACTTGGAGAAGTTGTTGCCGTTGAGCGAGTCGCAGCCGAACAGCACGTTCAGCCAGTTGTCCGGATCACCATTGTCACCGCTCCAGCCAATCAGCATGGCCTGGTTCTCGCCACCTTTGGAACGCTTGATGTACTCGCCCCACTCGTAGCTGGTGATCTTCACGTTCAGGCCGATCTTCTTCCAGTCGGACTGGAGCATTTCAGCCATCAGCTTGGCGTTCGGGTTGTACGGACGCTGAACCGGCATCGCCCACAGAACGATCTCGGTACCTTCCTTGACGCCAGCTTCCTTGAGCAGTTGCTTGGCTTTTTCAGGATCGTACTTGGCGTCCTTGATGGTGGTGTCGTAGGACCACTGGGTCGGCGGCATGGCGTTGACGGCCAGTTGGCCGGCGCCCTGGTAAACCGAATCGATGATCTGCGGTTTGTTCACCGCCATGTCCAGCGCCTGACGTACGCGCAGGTCAGCCAGCGGGTTAGGCTCGTTGCTGCCCTTGACCTTGTCCATCACGTTGTAGGCGATGTAGCCCAGGTTGAAACCGGCCTGGTCAGGCATCTTCAGGGTCTTGTCGGCCTTGAGCGCCGCGAGATCCGCCGGACGCGGGAACAGGGTGACCTGGCACTCGTTCTTTTTCAGCTTCTGGATACGTACCGACGGGTCGGTGGTGATGGCGAAGATCAGGTTGTCGATCTTCACGTCTTCAGGCTTCCAGTAGTCCTTGTTCCCGGTGTAGCGGATGTTGGAGTCTTTCTGGTAGCTCTTGAACACGAACGGGCCGGTGCCGATCGGCTTCTGGTTGATGTCGGCAGCCTTGCCTTCCTTGAGCAGCTGGGCAGCGTACTCGGCGGACTGGATCGAGGCGAAGCTCATGGCCATGTTCTGGATGAACGCGGCGTCGACTTCTTTCAGGGTGAACTTGACGGTGTGGTCGTCGACTTTATCGATCTTGGTGATGTTGGTATCCATCCCCATGTCGGTGAAGTACGGGAATTCGGTCGGGTACGCCTTACGGAACGGATCATCCTTGTTAATCATGCGATTGAAGGTGAACAGCACGTCGTCGGCGTTGAACTCACGAGTCGGCTTGAAATACGGGGTGGTGTGGAACTTGACGCCTTCACGCAGGTGGAAGGTGTAGGTCAGGCCGTCCGGGGAAATGTCCCAGCTGGTGGCGAGGCCAGGAACAACAGCGGTACCGCCGCGCTCGAACTGGCTCAGACGGTTGAACATGGTTTCTGCTGAGGCGTCGAAGTCGGTTCCGGTGGTGTACTGGCCCGGGTCGAAACCGGCCGGGCTCCCTTCGGAGCAGAACACCAGGTTAGTCGCAGCGGATGCGAATGGTGCGGAGGCTAACAAGCCTGCGCCGACTAAAAACGGAATGACCGCGTGTTTAAGCATGTTGGCCTCATGATTTGTTGTCATTTTTTAATATTGAGGTACGACCTCGTGAGTCGTGCCTGCGGATACTTATGCAGGGGCCATACCCAATGCAAGATCCAGAGCGACTGCCGGCCTCAAAGCGTGGCACGAACGTACCTTAATGTCGCATTTGTATAAGAGTTGACGCATTTGACCGTTTGCGGCCGTTTTTTACGGTGCAAACGAGGCCCCAAAACGGTGCGCTGGTCACGTTGTGTGCGCCGCTCTGGGGCTCGGTGTTACTTATTTATACCCACGCCGTAGAAGGGCGTCAGGCCGAACGGGCTGATCTTGAAGTCGGTCACTTCTTTGCGCAGCGGTTGGAACACGGTCGAGTTGGCAATCGGGGTGATCGGCACCTGCTGTTTA
Source organism: Pseudomonas sp. 14P5.3.2 (assembly GCF_057799175.1). NCBI lineage: Bacteria > Pseudomonadati > Pseudomonadota > Gammaproteobacteria > Pseudomonadales > Pseudomonadaceae > Pseudomonas > Pseudomonas sp. 14P5.3.2. The sequence goes on from NZ_JBYOKU010000004.1 coordinate 142,936, forward strand.
AGGATCAGTTGGGCCTGTTGATACAGTTTTACCCGTTGCGCCTTGTCGGTGGTCACCTTGGCCTGCTGCACCAGTTTGTCGTAGGCCGGATCGCACCACTTGGCGTAGTTACTGCCCTTGACCGCCGCGCAGCTGTAGAGCACGCCGAGCCAGTTGTCCGGGTCACCGTTGTCACCTGTCCAACCATAGATCATGGCGTCGTGTTCGCCATTTTTCGCGCGCTTGATGTACTCGCCCCATTCATAGCTGACGATGTTGGCCTTGATCCCGATCTTCTCCCAATCCTGCTGGATCATCTGCGCCGACATCCGCGCGTTCGGGTTGGAGGCGCGCTGCACGGTCATCGCCCACAGGTTGATGGTGGTGCCCGGTGCAACCCCGGCTTCTTTGAGTAGCGCCTTGGCTTTCACCGGGTCGTACGGCGCGTCCTTGATGTTCGGGTCATACGACCACTGCGCTGGCGGCAAGGCGTTCTGCGCCAGTTGGCCGGCACTCTGGTAGACGGCTTTGATGATCGCCGGTTTGTCGATGGCCATGTCCAGCGCCTGCCGCACCTTGAGCTGATCCAGTGGCGGGTGAGTGGTGTTGTAGGCGAGGAAGCCGAGGTTGAAACCGGCCTGCTTCAGTACGCGCAGGTTCGGGTCTTGTTCCATCACTTCGATGTCGGCCGGGCGCGGGTAGCCGCTGACCTGGCATTCGCCGGTCTTGAGTTTTTGCAGGCGTACGGCGGCGTCGGGGGTGATCGAGAAGATCAGGTTGTCGATCTTCACGTCTTCGGGTTTCCAGTAGGCCTTGTTCGCGGCGTAGCGGATTTGTGAGTCTTTCTGGTAGCGCTTGAACACGAACGGGCCGGTGCCCACCGGTTTCTGGTTGAGGTCGGCGGCTTTGCCTTCCTTTAATAGCTGGGCTGCGTATTCGGCCGATTGCACCGAGGCGAAGCTCATGGCGAGGTTTTGCACGAACGCGGCGTCGACGTTGTTGAGGTTGAAGCGCACGGTCTGCTCGTCGAGTTTTTCCACCGATTTGATCGTGGTGTTCAGGCCCATGTCGGTGAAGTACGGGGACTCGGCGGGGTAGGCCTTGCGGAAGGCGTTGTCCGGGTCGAGCAGGCGCTGAAAGGTGAACAGCACGTCGTCGGCGTTGAAATCGCGGGTGGGTTTGAAGTAGTCGGTGGTGTGGAATTTTACGTTTTGGCGTAGGTGGAAGGTGTACTGGAGGCCGTCCGAGCTTACGTCCCAGTTGGTTGCCAGGCCGGGTTCGACTTCGGTGCCGCCGCGTTTGAATTGGGTGAGGCGGTTGAAGATGGTTTCGGCGGAGGCGTCGAAGTCGGTGCCGCTGGTGTATTGGCTGGGGTCGAAGCCTGCGGGGCTGGCTTCGGAGCAGTAGACCAGGGTGGTGGCTGCGTTGGCGATCGGGGCTAGGGCTGTCAGTGCGAGGGTGATTAGAAGTGGTTTTAGGGTGAATCTTTCCATGGAGTCCCCGGGTCGATTGGAGGTAGTTGTGTTTTCAGGGTAGCGGGGATTTGGGGGGCTTCGGAAATATCGTTTTTCTTGTTGGGGTGTCTATCTTGGTATATCTGGGTTGTGGGTATATATCCGTTGCTGCGGTAACGGCGGCTTGGGGTTCCGCCCTTACGGCGGGTCACTTTTTCCAGACGCCGAAAAAGTAACCAAAAAGGCTTGCTCCTGCGTTCGGCCCGCTCGCTGGGGCTCGGGGTCCCTTCGCTGCGGGATCGATCCGGGGGCAGCGCCTACGGTTTGCTTCGCTGCACCTCCTCTCGCTGTGTTTGGCTGCGCCAAACGGTCGCTGCGCTCCCACCCCCGGATCAATCCCTCCACTCAGCCTTCCGACGTCGCCCGTGGATCAAGATCAAGAGCTGCAGCCGAGCTTGCGCTCATCCTGGAGTGGGGCGGCATGCGCCGCGTACGGGTTGTACTTATCTTCCCTGTAGGAGCTGCCGCAGGCTGCGATCTTTTGATCTTGATTTTGTGGGAGCTGGCTTGCCAGCGAAGGCGGCCTGACAGCCGACCGGTCTCTAATTGACTGGACCCAGTCCCCCTGTAGGAGCTGCCGAAGGCTGCGATCTTTTGATCTTGCTTTTGTGAAAGTCAAAGTCAAAAGATCGCAGCCTTCGGCAGCTCCTACCAGTGAGTGGGGTTGTGTTTAAGAATGTGTGAGAAAACCAGAACCTTCCCACAAGGTTTTCAGGTTGTCCCTCGGACGCCAGCTCTCTAGCCTTGAGCTGTCGCTGAGAACTCAGCGATCGGGTGTGAGAGCCTGGAAAAATTAGTGATTCGGTCCATGTGTCCGCATAATTGCCGGCGGCTTATCTGTTGCCTGCAAATGCTTCATGGCGGCTGTGTGCGGGCAGACTTCGGTCTGGCCGGTTTCCTATTTTTTCCGGTTTCTCACCTCGCACATAGCTGCCACCCACTTCGCCGCGTGAGAAACGGCAAGTGCTGGCGTTCATTTGCAAAATAGGGTTATCCAATGACTAAGCCTGTCCCCGATCCACCCCCAGAAACAACCCCACTCTCCGAAGCCCTCCACGCCGAAGACCTCGCGAAAAACCGAGAAGCCATCAAACGCGCCCTCGATTTCTACCTCAGCCCCGAATCCGCAAAACCACGTCCACCCAGTTCGATGTTCCTCGTCCATCCGGGCATCGACACGGAAAGCCTGCTGGCCCACGCCTGTGAATCCCTGGCCTCGGCCAACACCATGGCCAGTGATTTCGCCGATCAGCTCAGTCGCCCGCAGCGCAATACGGCGCTGGCGATTCAGCAGATCATCATGCTGGCTGAACTGGCGGTGAATCGGGCGCTGGATCGGGTGGATCCGCAAGGCTGACGACCGCGTTATCGTTCTTCGCGAGCAAGCCCGCTCCCACAGGGGAACGCATTCCAAATTGTAGGAGTGAGCCTGCTCGCGATGGCGGCGGAACATTCACCAAAAAATCCAGGCACAAAAAAACCGGCGATCATCCTCTGATCGCCGGTTTCTCATTCAGCGCGCATCAACTCACTGCATCAGCACTTCAATCGAGCCATCGGCGGTCAGGCTGACCTGGCTGGTGCCGGCTTCAACTTCAGGTGTCACCGGTGCCGAATCCGCCATCCCGGCGGCTTTCATCATCATCGGGGCGCGCATGTACGGTTGCGGGAAGCCATTGCTGTTGAGGTTCAGGTTGACGATTTTGTAGCCCTTGCCGCCCAGTGCATCGGTGGCCAGTTGCGCGCGGGCCTTGAAGGCGCTGACGGCTTCTTTCAGCAACTTGTCTTCGCTGGCCTTGCGGGTCGGCTCGGCGATGGCGAAGTCCATGCCGCCCATTTTCAGGTCGGTCAGCAGTTCGCCGGTGAGTTTGGACAGGGCGGCGAAGTCGGCGCTTTCCAGGCGCAGTTCGGCGCGTTCACGCCAGCCGGTGATTTTCTGGCCCTTGGTGTCGTAGATCGGGTAGCTGTTGCGGCTGCCCTGGCGCAGGGTGATGTCTTTGACTTGCTTGGCCTGGGCCAGTGCCTTGTTCATGGTGGTGCTGACGTCGGCGGCGAGTTTGGCCGGGTCGGTGTTTTGCGCTTCGGTGTAGAGCGTCACGATCATCAGGTCGCGGGCCACTTCCTGGCTGACTTCGGCGCGCAGGGAGATCTGGTTGTAGTGCAGCTCATCGGCGGCCAGCGCCGGAAGGCTGGCGACGCTGCCGACGGTCAGGGCGAGAAGGGCGGCGCTGCGGCGAAATGTGTGCATGAAAGCTCCTTGATGAGGGCGCAGGTGCTGGATCGGGGGGCCTGCGTGAAACCATCAGACTCTAGCTTTTATGATCCGGTTCGCCCAGTTACAACTTCTATACAGATGGCCGGGATCACCGCAGATCCTGAGTCGAGTGCGCTCTTGTGGCGAGGGAGCTTGCTCCCGCTGGACTGCGAAGCAGTCCCAAACCCGGCAACCGTGATCTGCCAGAAATACTGGAGATACCGGATTTACGACTGCTTCGCAGCCGAGCGGGAGCAAGCTCCCTCGCCACAGGTGATCTCGGGCAGCCATGCGGGGTAGACCAATTTTTCGGCAACGCCATGTGGTCATTTGCCGCACTTTCGCCTCTCAAAGCCGTGGCTTGGTTATACTCCGTGCGATCCGCCTGGAGCGCTCATCAGGAGAGCTCATGCTCGCCCCCGTACAACTGACTTCCGCCACTCGCCAGAACCTCTGGCGGCTGACTTTCATCCGCACCCTGGTGCTCGCCGCGCAGGCCGGCTCCGTAGGCCTGGCCTACTGGCTGCAACTGCTGCCGTTGCCGTGGGTGCAACTGGCGATGACCCTTGGCTGCTCGATTCTGCTGTGTGTGTTCACTGCCGTGCGCCTGCGTACTTCATGGCCGGTGACTGAACTCGAATACGCCCTGCAACTGGCCTGCGATCTGGTGATCCACAGTGCGTTGCTGTATTTTTCCGGCGGTTCGACCAACCCGTTCGTTTCCTATTATCTGGTGCCGCTTACCATCGCGGCGGTGACGCTGCCGTGGCGTTATTCGGTGATTCTGTCGGGTATCGCGCTGGCGCTGTACACCGTGATGCTCACGCGTTTCTATCCGTTGGAAACCCTGCCGGTGGCCCGCGAGAACCTGCAGATCTACGGCATGTGGCTGAGCTTCGCCCTCGCTGCTGCGGTGATCACCTTCTTCGCTGCGCGTATGGCTGAAGAGCTGCGTCGTCAGGAAGAGTTGCGGGCGATTCGCCGCGAAGAAGGCCTGCGCGATCAGCAGTTGCTGGCCGTCGCCACCCAGGCGGCCGGCGCCGCACATGAACTCGGCACGCCGCTGGCAACCATGAGCGTGTTGCTCAAGGAGATGCAGCAGGATCATCCCGACGCGATGTTGCAGGACGATCTGAAGGTGCTGCAGGATCAGGTCAAGCTGTGCAAAGAGACCCTGCAACAATTGGTGCGCGCCGCCGAAGCCAACCGCCGTATGGCCGTGGAGATGCAGGACGTCACCCAATGGCTCGACGAAGCGCTTAACCGCTGGCACCTGATGCGTCCGGAAGCCAGTTACCGTTTCCAGCGTCTCGGCCAGGGCACCGTGCCGCGCATGGCGCCGCCGCCGGATCTGACCCAGGCGCTGCTCAACCTGCTGAACAATGCCGCCGACGCCTGCCCGGAAAATCTCCAGGTCACCCTGGACTGGGACGCGGAAACCGTGACCATCAGTATTCGTGACCACGGCGCCGGTGTGCCGCTGGCCATCGCCGAGCAGATCGGCAAACCGTTTTTTACCACCAAGGGCAAAGGTTTCGGCCTGGGCCTGTTTTTGAGCAAGGCCAGCGTGACACGCGCCGGCGGCTCAGTGAAACTCTATAGTCATGAGGAAGGCGGCACGCTCACCGAGCTGCGCCTGCCCCACGGCGCCCGAGGAGACCAACATGAGTGACGAAATCCAAGTCGAAGGCGAAGAACTGCCGCATTTGCTGCTGGTCGACGACGACGCGACCTTCACCCGAGTGATGGCCCGTGCCATGGCCCGCCGTGGCTTTCGCGTCAGCACCGCCGGTTCCGCCGAGGAAGGCCTGACCATCGCCCAGGCCGACCTGCCGGACTACGCCGCGCTGGACCTGAAAATGGACGGCGACTCCGGCCTGGTGCTGCTGCCCAAGCTGCTGGAGCTGGACCCGGAAATGCGCGTGGTGATCCTCACCGGTTATTCGAGCATTGCCACCGCGGTCGAAGCGATCAAGCGCGGCGCCTGCAACTACCTGTGCAAACCGGCCGACGCCGACGACGTACTGGCCGCGCTGCTCTCCGAGCACGCCGACCTCGACAGCCTGGTGCCGGAAAACCCGATGTCGGTTGACCGTCTGCAGTGGGAGCACATCCAGCGTGTGCTGACCGAGCACGAAGGCAACATCTCCGCCACTGCCCGCGCCCTGGGCATGCACCGCCGCACCCTGCAGCGCAAACTGCAGAAGCGTCCGGTTCGTCGCTGAACCTGCGCTGAACGGCCATCGCCAGCTCTCGCGATAACGCGCACCGATCAACTATGATCGGTGCGTGTCTGTTCTTTTCTTTATCGAGCCTTTTCCATGAATCAGAACGCTGAATATTCCGCGGTCAACGATGCTGTGCGCGGGCAGTTTTTTCGCAAGGTATGGGCGATCATCACGCCTTACTGGCGCAGTGAAGAGAAGGGCAAGGCCTGGACGCTGCTGATTGCGGTGATCGCGCTCTCGTTGCTGAGCGTGGGCATCTCGGTGTGGTTCAACACCTGGTACAAGGACTTCTACAACGCCCTGCAAAAGAAGGATGAAGCGGCGTTCTGGCGCTTGATTCTGTACTTTTGCGGCATTGCGGCCGTGGCGATTATCGGCGCCGTGTACAGGCTTTATCTGACCCAGATGCTGACGATTCGCTGGCGCGCCTGGCTCACCGAAAAGCATTTCTCCCGTTGGCTCGCCGACAAGAATTACTACCAGCTGGAGCAGGGCGGTTACACCGACAACCCGGACCAGCGGATTTCCGAAGACCTCAACAACTTCACCTCCAATACCCTTGAGCTGGGGATCGGCCTGCTGCGCAATATCGTCAGCCTGGTGTCGTTCTCGATCATTCTGTGGGGCGTTTCGGGCAGCATCGAAGTCTATGGCATCACCATTCCCGGCTACATGTTCTGGTGCGTGCTGGTCTACGCCGTGGTGGGCAGCTGGCTGACGCACTTGATCGGTCGTCGCTTGATCGGCCTGAACAACCAACAACAACGCTTCGAAGCCGACCTGCGTTTTTCCATGGTGCGGATTCGTGAAAATGCCGAGAGCATCGCGTTGTACAACGGCGAGCCGAACGAAAATCGTCGTTTGAGCGGGCGCTTCGGCAATGTCTGGCACAACTTCTGGGACATCATGAAAGTGTCCAAGCGCCTGACATTCTTCACCGCCGGTTACAGCCAGGCGGCGATCATCTTCCCGTTTATCGTTGCGTCGCCGCGTTACCTCGCCGGCAAGATCGAACTTGGCGAGTTGATGCAGATCAGCTCGGCATTCGGCAACGTCCAGGAGAGCTTCAGCTGGTTCATCAGCGCTTACCAGAGCCTCGCGTCCTGGCGCGCCACCTGTGATCGTCTGCTGAGTTTCCGTCAGGCTATGACCGATAACGAACAGCGCACCCCGGCCATCGACGTGCAGAATCAGGGCCGTGAGTTGAAAGTGCACAACCTCGGTCTGGATCTGGCCGATGGCCGTCACCTGTTGACCAATGCCGACATGACCGTCGAACCCGGCGAGCGGGTGATGCTCAGCGGCCGCTCCGGCAGCGGTAAATCGACTCTGCTGCGGGCGATGGGGCATCTGTGGCCGGCGGGGCACGGCAACATCCGCTTGCCGGCGGCGCGTTATCTGTTCCTGCCGCAGAAGCCGTATCTGCCGATCGGCACCCTGCGCGAGGCGTTGAGTTATCCACAACCGGGCGACACCTACGCGCCGGAGCGCTACGTCGAGGTGCTGGAAATCTGCCGTCTGCCGCATCTGGTCGCACGTCTGGACGAAGCCAATCACTGGCAGCGCATGCTCTCGCCGGGTGAACAGCAACGTCTGGCCTTCGCCCGCGCCATGCTTTACGCACCGCAATGGCTGTACATGGACGAAGCGACGTCGGCGATGGATGAAGAGGATGAAGCGACGCTGTATCAGGCGCTGATCGATCAATTGCCGGGGCTGAGCATCGTCAGTGTCGGCCACCGCAGCAGCCTCAAACGCTTCCATCCACGCCATGTGCGCATCGACAGCGGGCATCTGGTGGAGCAGGCCGTGACCGCCTGATCACCACCATTACCCAGTGGGAGCGGGCTTGCTCGCGAAGGCGTCCATTCAGTCGACAAATCGGTTGCCTGACACACCGCCTTCGCGAGCAAGCCCGCTCCCACAGGGGGTTACGCGTGGTAAGTGATCGTACAACCCGCCTGCGCTATGATGCCCACCAAGCCGAATTTCGAGACAAGACGTAGACCATGGAAAACCCGATCGACACCCCACGCCTCCCGCGCAAGCGCCGCAGCCTCGCCCAGGAGCTGGTGACGGTGCTGACCGAGCAGATCCGCGACGGTCTGCTCAAGCGCGGCGACAAGCTGCCCACCGAGTCGGCGATCATGCAGGAACATGGCGTCAGCCGCACCGTGGTGCGCGAGGCGATTTCCCGCTTGCAGGCCGCTGGTCAGGTGGAAACCCGCCATGGCATCGGCACGTTTGTGCTGGACACCCCGAGCCCGAGCGGTTTTCGCATCGACCCGGCGACGGTTGTCACCTTGCGTGATGTGCTGGCGATTCTGGAATTGCGCATCAGCCTGGAAGTGGAGTCCGCCGGCCTCGCCGCGCAACGCCGCAGCCCGGAGCAACTGGCGACCATGCGCGCGGCCCTCGATGCGCTGAACGACAGCGTGGCCCACGCCAGCGATGCCGTTGCCTCGGACTTCGCCTTCCATCTGGAAATCGCCCTGTCCACCGGCAACCGCTACTTCACCGACATCATGACCCACCTGGGCACCAGCATCATTCCGCGTACACGGCTGAATTCGGCGCGCCTTGCGCATGACGATCAGCAGCACTACATGAACCGCCTGAGCCGGGAACACGAGGAAATCTACGAAGCGATTGCCCGCCAGGATGCCGATGCGGCGCGGGCGGCGATGCGTCTGCATTTGACCAACAGCCGCGAGAGACTGCGCCAGGCCCATGAAGAGGCGCAGGCGCAGCGGGGATGAGTTTGCAGGTTTGATTCATGTGTTGATTGATCTACCGCTTTCGCGAGCAAGCCCGCTCCCACCCTGGATTTTCGGTGAGCCCGGATTTTGAGTTCAGCCGAGATCCATTGTGGGAGCGGGCTTGCTCGCGAAGGGGCCCGTGAATTCAGCGCGACAATATCGAACGATCCACCCTCACCGCCAGTTTCGCTTTACCCGGCTTGGCAGCAAACGCCACTTCGCCTGATTGATCCACAACCCCCCGCGCAATCGGCTTGCCATCGGCCAGCAACTCCAGCGGCGCCCCTTGCAGCGATTGCCCCGACGCCAGTTCCAGTTTCAATTTGCTCGTCATGCCCATTCTCCTTAATTGACGTTGCCGCTCGGGTGATAGTCCTTGAGCAGCAGGTAGGTGCTCCAGCCCCACCAGTTGTCGACGGTGGCGGTGTCGTTGAGGTTGTTCACATCTTTGCGGCGCAAGACTTTGCTGCCCTCGACGCGGAACAGCGGCGCGAAGTTATTGGAAATATTCAGCACCGCCGTCAGGTCGGGCACGCGTTGCAGTGCGGCGAATGTGGACGGGGCGGGCAGCGTGCCGCTCAAGTAAGCGGCAAACACCTCATCCGCCGAGGCCTGCACCGCCAGATTGACCTGGGTGCGGTTGTCCGCGTCGCTGGCTTCGAAGTAGCGCTTGTCGCCGTACGCGCGCCATTGATCGCCATGGGCGTTACCCACCTTGAGGCCGAATTTGCTGTCCTCGTCGTGCATGAAACGGGTGATCAGTGAACCCAGATCGCTCGGGGTCACCACCGCGGCAAGCTCCTTGCGCGGTACTCGCAAGTGGCCGGATGAGAACAGGTCGGTGAGGAAGTGGTCGGCAAACGCGTTCATCGCGTAGGCGCGCGCCAGTTGCTGTTTATCCTGACTGGCGCGGGCGGCGATGGCGGTTTGCAGGGCGGCGGTGTGACCGGCGATATAAGCCAGTCTTGCCCATTCGCCGAAGTGGTCGGCGTTGTTCGCCGCCAGTTTCAGATAACGCCCGAGCGGGATCAGCGCGGAGACGAAACTGCCGCCACCGGTGATCTTGTTCCACTCTTCGGACAACGTATCTCCCAGTGCGTCGTAGGCTTCGTGCGCCGGTTTACCGTCCTGGATCGCTTGTTTAACCGCGTCGATCTCTTTTTGCATGACCGCGAGAATCTGCGTGGCCTCGGCGCGCGAGGCCGGGAGTACTGCGAGGGAGTCGAAGGCGGCATTGAACCGGTTCAGGCGATCGGCCGGGGTCGCACCTTCGTTGATCGGTCGATCAACCACGCCGTAGAAATCACCGCCCAGCGCCAGCACCTGACCGTAGGTGAGCGCGAGGCCGTTGGGCAGGTGCAAGGGCACGTTTTGCGCGCGGATCGGTTCAGCGTTTTCAGCAAGGCGCAGCAGGGTGTTGTCGCCGATGGCCGTGTGCTCGCCACCTTCGAAGCGCAGTTTGGGCTTGCCTTTGAGGGTGTTGCCGGGCGGGGCGCTTAGCGGTTCGACATCGCTGTGGGCGTCGGCGATGTGCAACACCAGATGCGGATTGTCGGCGCTGAAGTGGATGCCGTTTTCCGTGAAAAGATCATCGAAACGAGCGATCAGCGGTTTGGGTCTTTCCTGTGGTTTTGGGTGCGGTCCGGACATTTCTTGCTCCTTGATATGCCGTCGGTGGATTTATTTTTAACTGTATGGATATACAGACTAATCGAGCCTAGACCAGATTTTTCCTACGTCAAGAAGGGATCTTGTCCGACAAAAAGCGTGGGGCAACGATGAAATGCAGTTGACGGTTGTCTTTTAAGTTGTACGATGACCTACAACTTCAGCGCTGGCTGAATCATAAAACTCACAAAAAATGTTGCTACCCAGGGTGTTCGAAAAATGAATCCACAAGAACTGAAGTCCATCCTCTCCGCCGGTCTGTTGTCGTTCCCGGTCACCGATTTCAACGCCCAGGGCGATTTCAACCGCGCCAGCTACATCAAGCGTCTGGAATGGCTGGCCCCGTATGGCGCTTCGGCACTGTTCGCCGCCGGTGGCACCGGTGAGTTCTTCTCCCTGGCAGCCAGCGAATACTCGGAAATCATCAAGACTGCGGTCGACACCTGCGCCACCAGCGTGCCGATTCTGGCCGGTGTCGGCGGTTCGACCCGTCAAGCCATCGAGTACGCCCAGGAAGCCGAGCGTCTGGGTGCCAAAGGCCTGTTGCTGCTGCCGCATTACCTGACCGAAGCCAGCCAGGACGGCGTCGCCGCCCACGTTGAAGCCGTGTGCAAATCGGTGAACATCGGCGTGGTGGTCTACAACCGCAACGTCTGCCGCCTGACCGCGCCACTGCTGGAACGTCTGGCCGAACGCTGCCCGAACCTGATCGGCTACAAGGACGGTCTGGGCGATATCGAGCTGATGGTGTCGATCCGTCGTCGCCTCGGCGATCGCTTCAGCTACCTCGGCGGCCTGCCGACCGCTGAAGTCTACGCCGCCGCCTACAAGGCGCTGGGCGTGCCGGTTTACTCGTCGGCGGTGTTCAACTTCATTCCGAAAACCGCGATGGATTTCTACCACGCGATTGCCCGCGACGATCACGCCACCGTCGGCAAGATCATCGACGACTTCTTCCTGCCGTACCTCGACATCCGCAACCGCAAAGCCGGTTACGCCGTGAGCATCGTCAAGGCCGGGGCCAAGATTGCCGGCTATGACGCAGGCCCGGTGCGGGCGCCGCTGACCGACCTGACCGGCGAAGAATTCGAAATGCTCGCCGCGCTGATCGACAAGCAAGGCGCGCAATAAACACCGACCCACAAGGCCGCTGAGCAATCAGCGGCTTTTGCGTAGAGAGGAGAATTTTCTGTGGCTGATTCCAAGCGTTACGACAACTACATCAACGGTGAATGGGTCGCCGGTGCCGATTATTCGGCGAACATCAATCCGTCCGAGTTGAGCGACACCATCGGCGACTACGCCAAGGCTGACCTGACTCAGGTTCACGCCGCCATCGATGCCGCCCGCGCCGCGTTCCCGGCGTGGTCGACGTCCGGTATTCAGGCCCGTCACGATGCGCTGGATAAAGTCGGCACGGAAATCCTCGCCCGTCGCGAAGATCTCGGCACCCTGCTGGCCCGGGAGGAGGGCAAGACCCTGCCCGAAGCCATCGGCGAAGTGACCCGCGCCGGCAACATCTTCAAGTTCTTCGCTGGTGAATGTCTGCGGCTGTCCGGCGATTACGTGCCGTCGGTGCGTCCGGGCGTCAACGTCGAAGTGACCCGCGAAGCCCTCGGCGTGGTCGGTCTGATCACCCCTTGGAACTTCCCGATTGCCATCCCGGCATGGAAGATCGCCCCGGCGCTGGCCTACGGCAACTGCGTGGTCTTGAAACCGGCGGACCTGGTGCCGGGCTGTGCCTGGGCACTGGCGGAAATCATCTCCCGCGCAGGCTTCCCGGCCGGCGTGTTCAACCTGGTGATGGGCAGCGGCCGGGTAGTCGGTGAAGCGCTGGTCAACAGCCCGAAAGTCGATGGCATCAGCTTCACCGGTTCGGTCGGCGTGGGTCGGCAGATCGCCGTTAATTGCGTGTCGCGCCAGGCCAAGGTGCAGCTGGAAATGGGTGGCAAGAACCCGCAGATCATTCTCGACGACGCTGACCTCAAACAAGCGGTCGAGCTGTCGGTGCAGAGCGCGTTCTACTCCACCGGCCAGCGTTGCACGGCGTCGAGCCGCCTGATCGTCACCGCCGGGATTCACGACAAGTTCGTCGAGGCGATGGCCGAACGCATGAAGTCGATCAAGGTCGGCCACGCGCTGAAATCCGGCACCGACATCGGTCCGGTGGTGTCGCAGGCGCAGCTGGAACAGGACATGAAGTACATCGACATCGGCCAGAGCGAAGGTGCACGTCTGGTCAGCGGTGGTGGTCTGGTGACCTGCGACACCGAAGGCTACTTCCTCGCGCCAACGCTGTTTGCCGACAGCGAAGCGTCGATGCGCATCAGCCGTGAAGAGATCTTCGGCCCGGTGGCCAACATTGTTCGCGTGGCCGATTACGAGGCAGCGCTGGCGATGGCCAACGACACCGAGTTCGGTCTGTCCGCCGGTATCGCCACCACCTCGCTGAAGTACGCCAACCACTTCAAGCGTCACTCGCAAGCCGGAATGGTCATGGTCAACCTGCCGACCGCCGGTGTCGATTACCACGTTCCGTTCGGTGGCCGTAAGGGTTCATCCTATGGCTCACGTGAGCAAGGCCGCTATGCGCAAGAGTTCTACACGGTCGTGAAGACCAGCTACATCGGCTCCTGATACAGCAATACCCCTGTAGGAGCTGCCGAAGGCTGCGATCTTTTGATCTTGATTCTCTGGCGTCACGGACGACGCCGAAGATCAAAGGATCGCAGCCTTCGGCAGCTCCTACAGGGAATACATGCAGCACAACAGATTCACCCGCGCATAAAAATAATCAGTGGGAGTACATCTACATGCAACCGTCCAAGCCGACTCACGTCCGCTATTTGATCCTGCTCATGTTGTTCCTGGTGACCACGATCAACTACGCCGACCGCGCGACCATCGCCATCGCCGGTTCCAGCCTGCAAAAAGACCTCGGCATCGACGCGGTCACTCTCGGTTATATCTTCTCCGCCTTCGGTTGGGCCTACGTGGCCGGGCAGATCCCCGGTGGCTGGCTGCTCGATCGCTTCGGCTCGAAAAAAGTCTATGCCCTGAGCATTTTCTGCTGGTCGCTGTTCACCGTGCTGCAGGGCTTTGTCGGTGAGTTCGGCATGTCCACGGCGATTGTTGCGCTGTTCATGCTGCGCTTTCTGGTGGGCCTGGCCGAGGCGCCGTCGTTCCCCGGCAACGCTCGAATTGTCGCTGCGTGGTTCCCGACTGCTGAACGTGGCACCGCTTCGGCGATTTTCAACTCGGCGCAATACTTCGCCACGGTGCTGTTCGCGCCGCTGATGGGCTGGATTGTCTATACCTTTGGCTGGGAACACGTGTTCATCGTCATGGGCGGTTTCGGCATTGTCTTCTCGCTGATCTGGCTCAAGGTTATCCACAGCCCGCGCCAGCACCCGATGGCCAACGACGCCGAAGTGCAGTTCATCGCCGACAACGGCGGCATGGTCGACATGGATCAGAAGCAAGGCAAAAAGTCGGACGGGCCGAAGTGGGATTACATCCGCCAGTTGCTGACCAACCGCATGATGCTCGGCGTTTACCTGGGCCAGTACTGCATCAACGGCATCACTTATTTCTTCCTGACCTGGTTCCCGGTGTACCTGGTGCAGGAGCGCGGCATGACCATTCTCAAGGCGGGTTTCATCGCCTCGTTGCCGGCGATCTGCGGCTTCATCGGCGGCGTACTCGGCGGGGTGATTTCCGATTACCTGCTGCGCAAAGGGCACTCGCTGACCTTCGCCCGCAAGGCACCGATCATCGGCGGTCTGCTGGTGTCGAGCAGCATCGTCGCCTGCAATTACGTGGACATCGAATGGATGGTGGTCGGCTTCATGGCCCTGGCGTTCTTCGGCAAAGGCGTGGGTGCGCTGGGCTGGGCAGTGGTCTCCGACACTTCGCCGAAACAGATCGCCGGGCTCAGTGGTGGCTTGTTCAACATGTTCGGCAACATCGCGTCGATCACCACACCGATCGTGATTGGCTACATCATCAGCTCCACCGGTTCGTTCAAGTGGGCACTGGTGTTCGTCGGCGCCAACGCACTGGTCGCGGTGTTCAGCTACCTGGTGATCGTCGGTCCGATCAAACGTGTGGTGCTCAAAGAGCCGCCAACCAACGGTGGTTCTGAAATCACCGGCAAATTGTCTCAAGCGCATTCCTGAGGAGCGGCGTCATGCAGTTGATTGAACATTCCGACTCGCCGCGCTACATCCGCCTGCACGAGCGGGACAACGTAGTGATTGTGGTCAACGACCAGGGCGTACCGGCCCGCACCGAATTCCCGGACGGTCTGGTGACCGTGGATTTTGTGCCGCAGAGCCACAAGGTCACCCTCGAAGACATTCCCGAGGGCGGTCAGGTGATTCGCTACGGTCAGACCATCGGCTACGCGTTGCAGCCGATTCCACGCGGCAGTTGGGTCAAGGAAGATCAACTGCGCATGCCGACCGCGCCGCCGCTGGACAGCCTGCCGCTGTCCACCGAAGTACCGGCCGCGCAGGCCCCGCTGGAAGGTTTCACCTTTGAGGGTTACCGCAACGCCGACGGCACCGTCGGTACGCGCAACATCCTCGGGATCACTACCACGGTGCAGTGCGTGACCGGTGTGCTCGATCATGCGGTGAAACGCATCAAGGACGAACTGCTGCCGAAATACCCGCACGTCGATGACGTAGTGGCGCTGACCCACAGTTACGGTTGTGGCGTGGCGATCACCGCCACCGATGCCTACATCCCGATCCGCACCGTGCGCAATCTGGCGCGCAACCCGAACCTCGGTGGCGAAGCGCTGGTGATCAGCCTCGGCTGCGAGAAATTGCAGGCCGGGCAGGTGATGCACGAGGACGATGCCTCAGTAGATCTCAGCGAGCCGTGGCTGTATCGCTTGCAGGATTCCAGCCACGGTTTTACCGAGATGATCGAGCAGATCATGGCGCTGGCTGAAGTCCGTTTGAAGAAGCTCGACCAGCGCCGCCGCGAAACCGTGCCGGCGTCGGAGCTGATCCTCGGCATGCAGTGCGGCGGCAGCGATGCGTTCTCCGGAATCACCGCCAACCCGGCGCTGGGTTATGCCTCGGACTTGCTGCTGCGCGCAGGAGCTACGGTGATGTTTTCCGAAGTCACCGAAGTGCGCGATGCAATCTATCTGCTGACCTCCCGTGCCGAGACCAAGACCGTGGCGCAGGAACTGGTGCGCGAGATGGACTGGTACGACCGCTATCTGGCCAAGGGCGAAGCGGATCGCAGCGCCAACACCACGCCGGGTAACAAGAAGGGCGGGTTGTCGAACATTGTCGAGAAGTCCCTGGGTTCGATCGTCAAATCCGGCAGCAGCGCGATCAACGGCGTGCTCGGCCCGGGCGAGCGTTTCAAGCGCAAGGGCCTGATCTTCTGCGCAACACCGGCGAGTGATTTTGTCTGCGGCACCTTGCAGTTGGCAGCGGGGATGAACCTGCATGTGTTCACCACCGGGCGTGGGACACCGTATGGCCTGGCGATGGCGCCGGTGGTCAAGGTCTCGACCCGGACCGAACTGGCGCAGCGCTGGCCGGATCTGATCGACATCGATGCCGGACGGATCGCCACCGGGCGCGCGACCATCGAGGAATTGGGCTGGGAGTTGTTCCACTACTACCTGGATGTGGCGAGCGGCAAGCAGCAGACCTGGGCGGAGAAGCACAAGCTGCATAACGACATCACCTTGTTCAATCCGGCGCCGATTACCTGATGGTTTGTGAGGCAAAAGCTACCCTCACCCCAACCCTCTCCCGGGGGGAGAGGGGGCCGATCCGGGAATATTTTAGTAATACACCGACCTGAAAATGCTTTGCCGAATCCATAGTCGACTCGGTATTGCAGGTCGATGTATGACGCACCACACCTCAGTCAGTCCCCTCTCCCTCCGGGAGAGGGTTAGGGTGAGGGGCTTTTCAAGCTTTTGGCTTATCATTAAGCCCTGACGACGCTCACCCAAAGGCTCCCCCGGCATGCTGGCAATCTTCCTCGACACCCTGAATATCACCGCGCCGGTGTTCGCCATGCTGTTCCTCGGGGTGTTGCTCAAGCGTATCGAGTGGATCAACGACAACTTTATCCACACGGCCTCGGCGCTGGTGTTCAACGTGAGCATGCCGGCGCTGCTGTTTCTGGGGATTCTGCATGCGGATCTGCACGCCGCGCTGCAACCGGCGCTGCTGATCTATTTTGCGCTCGCCACGCTGGCGAGTTTTGCCCTGGCCTGGGGCTGGGCGATCATCAAGTGCCCGCGTGAAGATCGCGGCATCTACACCCAGGGCGCGTTTCGCGGCAACAACGGGGTGATTGGTCTGGCGCTGGCGGCGAGCATGTACGGCGACTACGGGATTTCCCTCGGGGCGATTCTCGCGGCGCTGGTGATCCTGTTCTACAACACCCTATCGACCATCGTGCTCGCGGTGTACAGCCCGGTGATCAAGTCCGATCCGTGGAGCATCTGCAAAAGCGTGTTCAGCAATCCGTTGATCATCAGCGTGATCGCGGCGGCGCCGTTTGCCTGGTTCAAGCTCAGCCTGCCGGGCTGGCTGGAAACTTCCGGGCAGTATCTGGCACAAACCACCTTGCCGCTGGCGCTGATCTGCATTGGCGGCACGTTGTCACTGGCGGCGCTGCGCAAGAGCGGCAGCATGGCGCTGAGTTCGAGCCTGGTGAAGATGATCGGCCTGCCGCTGCTGGCGACGCTCGGCGCGTGGCTGTGGGGTTTTCGGGGGGCGGAACTGGGGATTCTGTTTCTGTACTTCGGCAGCCCGACGGCGGCAGCCAGTTTCGTCATGGCCCGCGCGGCGCAGGGCAATCATGAGTTGGCGGCGGCGATCATTGTCATGACGACGCTGATGGCGGCGGTGACCACCAATATCGGGATCTTTCTGTTGCAGTGGGGTGGGTGGATCTAGCCTGAGACTCGGGTTGCTCCTGCGGGCCTCTTCGCGAGCAAGCCCGCTCCCACAGGTTTTTGTGTTGTTAATCAGATTTCAACAACACCAAAGAACCCTGTGGGAGCGGGCTTGCTCGCGAAGGCGTCAGATCAGACTTCCCGACTTCCAGTGCATCACTCAGGTTTCTGGTAACTGTCGATCACTTCCTGCGCCGCCCGAAACGCATCAATCGCCGCCGGCACCCCGGCGTACACCGCGCAATGCAGCAACGCTTCACGAATCTCCTCGACCGTGCAGCCATTGTTCAGCGCACCCCGCACGTGGCCCTTCAATTCCTGCGGACACTTCAACGCGGTCAGCGCGGCGAGGGTGATCAGGCTGCGGGTTTTCAGTGGCAGACCTTCGCGATTCCACACGCCGCCCCAGGCGTGCTCATTGACGAAATCCTGCAATGGCTGAGTGAATTCGGTGGCGTTGCCCAGCGCGCGATCAACGAACGCATCGCCCATTACCTGACGGCGGATTTCAACCCCGGTTTTCTGCGAATCGGTCATGGCACATCCCTCTTGTGGTGTTGGCGGCGCCAGGCGCGTACGGACGTGAACAACAGGAACGCCAGCAGCGTCGGCAGCACGTAAAACAGCATCAGCTTTTCCAGTTTGCCGGCCAGCGGCATGCCGGTGGTGAACGACACCACGTGCAGCCCGTAAGCCAGGTACAAACCGAGCAGCAACAAGCCTTCGGCGCGGGTCACGCGGTAGCCGGAATAGAACACCGGCAGGCACAGCGCGGCGACGCCGAGCATCACCGGCAAGTCGAAGTCCAGCGCGTTGGGCGAGACCGACAACGGTGTCGGCGCGATCAGTGCGGTGATGCCGAGCACTCCCAGCAGATTGAACAGGTTGGCGCCGATCACGTTGCCCACGGCGATATCGCGTTGCCCGCGCAGTGCCGCGATCAGTGAGGTGGCGAGTTCCGGCAGCGAGGTGCCGACCGCGACCACGGTCAGGCCGATCACCCGCTCGGAGAAGCCCAGATCGGTCGCCACCGCCACGGCGGCGCCGAGCAGCAAATGCCCGGCGAACACCAGCAGCGCCAGCCCGACAGCGATCATCAGCAGACTGCTGAGCCACGGCGCCTGCGGGGTTTGCGGCAATTCCGAATGCGGGCGCGCCGAGTGCCGCGACTGGCGCAGCAGCAAGCCCAGATACAACGCCAGCGCGGCGAGCAGCAGGACGCCGTCGAAGCGGCTGATCTGTTCATTCCAGGCGAGGACGAACACCAGCAGACTGGCGCCGATCATCAGCGGAATATCCAGACGCACCAGCTGTCGCGAAACCCGTAACGGAATGATCAGTGCCGACAGGCCGAGGGTCACGAGGATGTTGAAGATGCTGCTGCCGATCACGCTGCCGACGGCGATGTCGGGATTGTGCGCGAGGGTCGCTTGCAGGCTGACTGCCATCTGCGGGGCACTGCTGCCGAGGGCGACGATGGTCAGGCCGATGATCAGTGGTCGCACATGCAAGCGTGCGGCGAGACGCACGGCGGCGCGCACCATCAGTTCGGCGCCGAGGATCAGCAGTAGCAGGCCACTGAGCAGTTCGATCACGTTGATCAGCGGTAAATCGGCTAGCGCGAAAATGGCGGGTGCTCCATCAGTCGTCGAGGGCCTGCACGCGAACCCGTGCCGTACCGCTGCCGAGCATACCGAGTTGTTCGGCGGCTTCGCGTGAAACATCAATCAGACGGCCACGGGTATGCGGTCCGCGGTCGTTGATGCGCACCACGCAGGATTTGTCATTTTTCAGGTTGGTGACCTTCACCCGCGTACCGAATGGCAGTTGGCGATGGGCGGCGGTCAGGGAATGCTGGTTGAACGCTTCGCCGCTGGCGGTGCGTTTGCCGTGGTGTTGGGCGCCGTAGTAGGAGGCGACCCCGGTCTGGTCGTAACCGTGCGGGTCGATGATGTCGTTGCTGGCGCAACCGGCGAGCAAGGAGAGCAGGGCGCACGCGCCGAGCAGGCGTTTCATTCGAAAGCTCCCAAAATAATTGTGGCGAGGGAGCTTGCTCCCGCTCGGCCGCGAAGCGGTCGCAAAACCGGCAACCACATTCTTTCTGGAAGAGTGCGGTTGCCGACTTGGGTCTGCTGCGCAGACCAGCGGGAGCAAGCTCCCTCGCCACAGGGGATCAGAGCCAGTAACAAATGCTGGCTCCATTTGTGGTCAGCCTTCGAGCTTGCTTTTCAGCAGTTCGTTCACTTGCTGCGGGTTGGCCTTGCCTTTCGAAGCCTTCATGGCCTGACCGACGAAGAAGCCGAACATCTTGCCGCGTTTGGCTTCGTCTGCCGCGCGGTATTGCTCGACCTGCTCGGCGTTGGCCGCGAGCATTTCGTCCAGCACCGCCGAGATGGCGCCGGTGTCGGTCACTTGCTTGAGACCGCGCTTGTCGATGATCTCGTCTGCCGTGCCTTCGCCGTTGGCCATCGCTTCGAACACCACTTTGGCGATCTTGCCGGAGATGGTGTTGTCCTTGATGCGCTGCAGCATGCCGCCCAGCAGCTCGGCGGACACTGGCGACTCGTCGATGTCCAGGCCTTGCTTGTTGAGCAGGCTGCCCAACTCGACCATCACCCAGTTCGCCGCCAGTTTGGCGTCGCCGCCGATGGCGGCGACTTTCTCGAAGTAGTCCGCTTGCTCACGGCTGGTGGCCAGCACGTTGGCGTCGTAGGCCGACAGACCGAACTGGCTCTGGAAGCGCTCGCGTTTTTGCGGTGGCAGTTCCGGCAGGGTGGCACGCACCTCGCCGAGGAACGACTCTTCGATGACCACTGGCAGCAGGTCCGGGTCGGGGAAGTAACGGTAGTCGTTGGCTTCCTCTTTGGAGCGCATCGGACGGGTCTCGTCCTTGTTCGGATCGTACAGACGGGTCTGCTGGATCACTTTGCCGCCGTCTTCGATCAGCTCGATCTGCCGCTGGATCTCGGAGTTGATCGCCTTCTCGATGAAGCGGAACGAGTTGACGTTCTTGATCTCGCAGCGGGTGCCGAACTCGACCTGGCCTTTCGGACGTACCGACACGTTGCAGTCGCAACGCAGCGAACCTTCGGCCATGTTGCCGTCGCAGATGCCCAGGTAACGCACCAGCGCGTGGATCGCCTTAACGTAAGCCACGGCTTCCTTGGCACTGCGCATGTCAGGCTCGGAAACGATTTCCAGCAGCGGCGTGCCGGCACGGTTCAGGTCGATGCCGGTGGCGCCGTTGAATTCTTCGTGCAGGCTCTTGCCGGCGTCTTCTTCCAGGTGCGCGCGGGTGATGCCGACACGTTTGACGGTGCCGTCTTCCAGCGCGATGTCCAGGTGGCCCTTGCCGACGATCGGCAATTCCATCTGGCTGATCTGGTAGCCCTTCGGCAGATCCGGGTAGAAGTAGTTTTTGCGGGCGAACACGTTGTGCTGACCGATCTCGGCGTCAATCGCCAGACCGAACATCACCGCCATGCGCACCGCTTCCTGGTTCAGCACCGGCAATACGCCGGGCATGCCCAGGTCGATCAGGCTGGCCTGGGTGTTCGGCTCGGAGCCGAACTGGGTAGAACTACCGGAAAAGATTTTCGACCGGGTAGTGAGCTGAGTGTGAATCTCCAGCCCGATCACGACTTCCCATTGCATGTGTGTCTCCTCAGAAGCCGGTTGGGGTGCGGGTGTGCCAGTCAGTGTTCAACTGATACTGGTGCGCAACATTGAGCAAACGGCCTTCCTGGAAATACGGCGCAAGCAACTGCACGCCAACCGGCAGACCGTCGACAAAACCGGCCGGCATCGACAGGCCCGGCAGGCCCGCGAGGTTGGCGGTGATGGTGTAGACGTCTTCCAGATAGGCAGCGACCGGGTCGCTGTTCTTGGCGCCGAGCTTCCAGGCCGGGTTCGGCGTGGTTGGGCCGAGGATGATGTCGACTTCATTAAAGGCCGCCATGAAGTCGTTCTTCACCAGGCGACGGATCTTCTGCGCTTTCAGGTAGTAGGCGTCGTAGTAACCGGCGGACAGCGCGTAGGCACCGACCATGATCCGGCGCTGCACTTCCGGCCCGAAGCCTTCGCCACGCGAGCGCTTGTACAGGTCGATCAGGTTTTCCGGGTTCTCGCAGCGATGGCCGAAACGCACGCCGTCGAAACGCGACAGGTTCGAGGAGGCCTCGGCCGGGGCGATCACGTAGTACGCAGGGATCGCGTGCTGCATGTTCGGCAGGCTGATTTCCTTGATCACGGCACCGAGCTTCTGCAGCTCTTTGATGCTGTTCTGGATCAGTTCGGCGATACGCGGGTGGAGACCGGCGCTGAAGTATTCCTTCGGCACGCCGATGCGCAGGCCCTGCAGCGAAGTGTTGAGGCTGGCGGAGTAATCCGGAACCGGCTCATCGATGCTGGTGGAGTCGTTCTGATCGAACCCGGCCATACCTTGCAACAAAATCGCGCAGTCTTCGGCAGTGCGCGCCAACGGGCCGCCCTGATCGAGGCTGGAGGCGTAAGCGATCATGCCCCAGCGCGAAACACGACCGTAGGTCGGTTTCAGGCCGGTGAGGTTGGTGAATGCAGCTGGCTGACGAATCGAACCACCGGTGTCGGTGGCCGTGGCCGCCGGCAACAGACGAGCGGCAACTGCTGCAGCCGAACCACCGGACGAACCGCCCGGCACGTGTTCCAGGTTCCACGGGTTCTTCACCGCGCCGTACCAGCTCGACTCGTTGGCCGAACCCATGGCGAATTCGTCCATGTTGGTCTTACCCAGAGTCACGGCACCGGCAGCGGCCAGTTTCGCGACCACGGTGGCGTCGTACGGGGCCTTGAAGTTGTCGAGCATCTTCGAACCGCAACTGGTGCGGATGCCCTGGGTGCAGAACAGGTCCTTGTGAGCGATCGGCGCACCGAGCAGGGCGCCGCTCTCACCGTTGGCCCGGCGTGCATCGGCGGCTTTCGCCTGCGCCAGCGCCAGCTCTTCGGTGAGGCTGATGAAACTGTTGAGCTGCGGATCGAGCTGGGTAATACGCGCCAGCAGGACTTTGGTCAGCTCTTCGGAGGAAAACTTTTTATCGGCGAGACCGCGGGCGATCTCGGCCAGAGTCATTTGATGCATTGCAGGCTCTTTCCCTTTAGTCGATGACTTTCGGAACCAGATACAGGCCGTTTTCGACCGCTGGTGCGATGGACTGATAGGCCTCGCGGTGATTGGTCTCGGTCACGACGTCGGCGCGCAGGCGCTGACTGGCTTCCAGCGGGTGGGCCAAAGGCTCGATACCGTCGGTATCAACGGCCTGCATTTCGTCGACCAGCCCGAGAATGCTGTTGAGGGCGGAAGTAATGTGCGGAAGATCGGCATCATTCAGGCCAAGGCAGGCCAGATGTGCGATTTTTTCCACGTCGGAGCGTTCTAGCGCCATCGGGATTCTCCAGTGGAAAACAGAACGGACGGCGTCCGTGTGTTAGATTGTCGGAACACTACCGCACTTCTACGGTCATAAGGCCGCGATTGTGGGGCTTGGTGCACAGAAAAGCGGCCAATTTAACATATTGGCGCCTTGCCCAAAATCCCTGTCGTTGTTAGAGTTTGCCGCACTTTTTTACCCACGCGTTGCCTAGGGTCCCTTTCCCATGTTCAAGAAACTGCGTGGCATGTTTTCCAGCGATCTTTCCATTGACCTGGGCACTGCCAACACCCTTATTTACGTGCGCGAGCGCGGTATCGTCCTGAATGAGCCATCGGTTGTGGCCATTCGGACACACGGTAACCAGAAAAGTGTCGTAGCTGTCGGCACCGAAGCCAAGCGCATGCTCGGTCGTACGCCGGGCAACATTGCTGCCATTCGTCCGATGAAGGACGGCGTGATCGCCGACTTCAGCGTCTGCGAAAAGATGCTGCAATACTTTATCAACAAGGTTCACGAAAACAGCTTTCTGCAGCCCAGCCCTCGTGTGCTGATCTGCGTTCCATGCAAATCCACCCAGGTCGAGCGTCGTGCCATCCGTGAATCGGCCCTTGGTGCCGGTGCCCGTGAAGTGTTCCTGATCGAAGAGCCAATGGCTGCTGCGATCGGTGCCGGCCTGCCGGTTGAAGAAGCACGCGGTTCGATGGTCGTCGATATCGGTGGTGGTACCACTGAAATCGCGCTGATCTCCCTGAACGGTGTGGTCTATGCCGAATCCGTCCGCGTCGGCGGCGACCGCTTCGACGAAGCGATCATCACCTACGTGCGCCGCAACTACGGCAGCCTGATCGGTGAATCGACTGCCGAGCGCATCAAGCAGGAAATCGGTACGGCCTACCCGGGCGGCGAAGTGCGCGAAGTCGACGTTCGCGGTCGTAACCTGGCCGAAGGCGTTCCACGCGCATTCACCCTGAACTCCAACGAAGTGCTGGAAGCTCTGCAAGAGTCGCTGGCTACTATCGTTCAGGCGGTGAAAAGCGCGCTGGAGCAATCGCCGCCGGAACTGGCTTCCGACATCGCCGAGCGTGGCCTGGTGCTGACCGGTGGTGGCGCGCTGCTGCGTGACCTCGACAAGCTGCTGGCTCAGGAAACCGGTCTGCCGGTGATCGTTGCCGAAGATCCGCTGACCTGTGTTGCTCGCGGCGGTGGCCGTGCATTGGAAATGATGGACAAGCACACCATGGACCTGCTCTCCAGCGAATAAGCGCTGGGTTGCAATACGTGGGTGAGCGCACAGGCAGCACTTTGCAGTGCTGCCTGTTGGCGTTTATCTTCTGTCAGTCTTCATCCAGGCCGGTTTGATGCCGTATGAATAAACAGAACATTTGCCTGGGAGGAGCGGCTTATTAAACCGCTTTTCGCCAAAGGCCCTTCGTTGGGTGTGCGCCTGTTGGTGTTGGCCGTGCTATCGGTCGCACTGATGGTGGTCGATGCCCGCTTCGACCTGCTCAAACCCGCGCGCAAACAAGCGTCGCTGGTGTTGATGGACGCCTACTGGATCACCGACCTGCCCGGACGGCTGTGGGAAGGGGTCGCCAGTCAGTTCGGCAGTCGCACCGAGCTTGTCGCCGAAAACGAAAAACTCAAGACCGAAAACCTGCTGTTGCAGGGCCGCATGCAAAAGCTTGCCGCCCTCACCGAGCAGAACGTGCGGCTGCGCGAGTTGCTCAATTCCTCCGCACTGGTCAACGAAAAGGTCGAAGTGGCCGAGTTGATCGGCATGGACCCCAATCCCTTCACCCATCGCATCATCATCAATAAAGGTGAGCGCGATGGCGTGGTGCTCGGTCAGCCGGTGCTCGATGCACGCGGTCTGATGGGCCAGGTGGTCGAGTTGATGCCGTACACCTCCCGTGTGCTGCTGCTGACCGACACCACTCACAGCATTCCTGTACAGGTGAACCGTAACGGTCTGCGGGCGATTGCCAGCGGCACCGGCAATCCGGAACGCCTGGAACTGCGGCACGTTGCCGATACCGCCGATATCAAGGAAGGCGACCTGCTGGTCAGCTCCGGCCTCGGTCAGCGCTTCCCGGCCGGTTATCCGGTGGCGACGGTCAAGGAAGTCATCCACGATTCCGGCCAGCCTTTCGCGATTGTCCGCGCGGTGCCGACCGCTGCGCTGAACCGCAGCCGTTATCTGCTGCTGGTGTTCAGCGACAACCGCACCGCCGAAGAGCGCGCCAACGATGCGGCGCAGGCCCAGGAAAATCTTGATGCGCAGGGCGGTGGCCCGGTGCTTCCTGCCACGGTGCCGAAAATCGTCAACAGCCCGGCTGCCGCTGCAGCAACAACCGCCCCCGCAGCACCTGCCGCCGCGGCCAGCACTACGCCGGCCAAACCGGTAGCGAGCAAACCGCCTGCGACCAAGCCTGCGGCAGCGAGTAAACCGCCGGCGTCCCAGCCTGCTGCGCGTCCGGCGGCGAAACCGCCGGTCACCGCGCCGGCCAATACCGGGAGACAAGAATAATGGTTGGGGCTACTGCTTCCCGTAACGGCTGGATGGTCTGGCTGACATTTCTCATCGGTCTGCTGCTCAGCGTGTCGCCGATGCCGCAATTCATGGAAATCCTGCGTCCGCTCTGGCTGGCGCTGCTGCTGGCATTCTGGGCCTTGGCCTTGCCGCAAACCGTGGGCATGGTCACGGCGTTTTGCCTGGGGTTGGCCGAAGATGTGCTGTACGGCACTCTGCTTGGGCAGAACGCCTTGATCCTGACCCTGATCACCTTCCTGGTGCTGTCCTTGCAACAACGCCTGCGGATGTTCCCGATGTGGCAGCAATGCCTGGTGATCCTGGTGATCTTCGGCCTCGCCCAGCTGGTTCAATTGTGGCTGAGTGCCCTGACCGGCAACCGCCAGCCAACTCTGGCGCTGGTGCTGCCAGCCTTGACCAGCGCCTTGCTCTGGCCTTGGGTCAGCTTTGCTTTGCGTGGATTGCGCCGCCGCTACAAAATCAACTGATTCGGTCAGGCATGTGCCCGCACCTCGACAAGGGAGATGTCTTGATGAAGCCGCTTTACCTCGCCTCTGGTTCGCCGCGTCGGCGTGAGTTGCTCACGCAGATCGGCGTGCCGTTCGCCGCCATCAGTGCGGACATCGATGAAACCCCGCTTCCCGAAGAATTGCCCTCGGCCTATGTCGAACGCCTCGCGCGTGGCAAGGCCGAGGCCGGTCGACGCACGCGGGTGTCCGACGCGGCGTTTTGCGTTCTGGGCGCGGACACCGCGGTGGTGCTCGACGGCAAAATTCTTGGCAAACCGGTGGACGAAGCCGACGCATGCGCCATGCTGATGATGTTGTCCGGCAAGGAGCATGAAGTGCTGACCGCCGTCGCGGTGCTGGAAGGCCAGCGTTGCGAGTCGCGAGTGGTGCGCAGTCTGGTGCGGTTTCGCTCGATCAGCCGTGAAGAAGCGGCGGCCTACTGGGCCAGCGGTGAACCTCGGGACAAGGCTGGCGGTTATGGCATTCAGGGCCTCGGCGCGGTGTTTGTCGCGGGGCTCAATGGCAGCTATTCGGCCGTGGTCGGGCTGCCGGTTTGCGAAACCGCAGAACTGTTGGGCCATTTCGGCATACCCTGTTGGCAAAACCTGAACGCGCAATGAGCGTCGTACGAATCAAGATGCGGCCATTATCGTGAACATGCCTGAACGAGACCCTGCCATGAGTGAAGAGATTCTGATCAACATCACGCCGATGGAATCGCGCGTGGCGGTGGTCGAAAACGGTGTGCTGCAAGAAGTCCACGTTGAGCGCACGCAAAAGCGCGGGATCGTCGGCAACATCTATAAAGGCAAGATTGTCCGGGTGCTGCCGGGCATGCAGGCGGCATTCGTCGATATCGGTCTGGATCGTGCGGCCTTCATTCACGCCTCGGAAATCTCCCTGCGCGAAGGCCCGGCGGTGGAAAGCATCAGTTCGCTGGTGCACGAAGGCCAGAGTCTGGTGGTGCAGGTGACCAAGGACCCGATCGGCTCGAAAGGTGCACGACTGACGACTCAGCTGTCGATTCCGTCGCGCTATCTGGTGTACATGCCGCGCACCGCCCACGTCGGCATTTCCCTGAAAATCGAAGACGAAGCCGAGCGCGAACGCCTCAAGCAGGTGGTCAGCGATTGTGTGGCCAAGGAAGGGATCAAGGAGGCCGGTGGCTTCATCCTGCGTACCGCCGCCGAGGGGGCCGGGGCTGATGAAATCCTCATGGACATCCGCTATCTGCGCCGTCTGTGGGATCAGATCAGCGAGCAGATCAAGACCATTGGCGCGCCGAGCGTGATTTACGAAGACCTCGGTCTGGCCCTGCGCACCCTGCGCGACCTGGTCAGCCCGAAGATCGAGAAGATCCGTATCGACTCCCGGGAAACCTTCCAGAAAACCACGCAGTTCGTCGCCGAACTGATGCCGGAAATCGCCGATCGTCTGGAACACTATCCGGGCGAGCGGCCGATTTTCGACCTGTATGGCGTCGAAGACGAAATCCAGAAAGCCCTCGAGCGCAAAGTGCCGCTCAAGTCCGGCGGTTATCTGGTGGTCGATCCGGCGGAAGCCATGACCACCATCGACGTCAACACCGGCGCGTTCGTTGGCCATCGCAATCTCGAAGAAACCATCTTCAAGACCAACCTCGAAGCGGCCACCGCGATTGCCCGGCAGATGCGCCTGCGCAATCTGGGCGGGATCATCATCATCGACTTCATCGACATGGAAGATGAAGAGCATCAGCGTCAGGTGCTGCGCACCCTGGAAAAACAGCTCGAACGTGATCACGCCAAGACCAACATCATCGGCATCACCGAGTTGGGCCTGGTGCAGATGACCCGCAAGCGCACCCGCGAAAGTCTTGAACAAGTGCTGTGCGAGCCGTGCAGCAGTTGCCAGGGGCGTGGCAAGTTGAAGACTCCGGAAACCATCTGTTACGAGATTTTCCGCGAGATTCTGCGTGAAGCCCGGGCCTATCAGGCTGAGGGTTATCGGGTATTGGCGAACCAGAAAGTGGTGGATCGGCTGCTCGACGAAGAATCCGGTAACGTCGCCGAGCTTGAAGGGTTCATCGGCCGCACCATACGCTTTCAGGTCGAAACCATGTATTCCCAGGAACAATATGACGTGGTGCTGCTCTGAACCCCTGCAGCACATTTAATCCACAACGGCTGGCCTCAGCTTTTAGTAGTTTTATTGCCATGGGAGCCAACTGACATGGAGCGTCTGACACGCATTTTGGCCGCGCTGACCCGCTGGGGGCTGGGCCTGTGCGCGTTGGTTCTGGTGCTGATGGCGTTGTACGTCAGCCTCGGTCGGGAACTGACGCCGCTGGTGGCGGAATACCGCACCGATATCGAAGACAAGGCCACGGCCGCGCTCGGCATGCCATTGCAGATCGGCGAACTGGAAGGCAACTGGAGCGGATTCGCGCCGATTCTGCTGGCCCACGATGTGATGGTCGGTGACGGCGCCAATGCCTTACGTCTGGACCGGGTCCGCGTGGTGCCTGACCTCTGGGCCAGTGTGCTGGCGCGCGAAGTACGCATCGCCCATCTTGAACTGAACGGCCTGAAGATCAGCGTCAAACAAGCGCAGGACGGCACCTGGGCACTGGAAGGCCTGCCAGTGCAGAACGACCAGCCGCTTGATCCCGAACAATTGTTCAATCGCTCGCAGATTATTCAGCAACTGTCGGTGCTCGACAGTCAGGTGACCGTGCAGCCGCTGGATCAGGCGCCGATGACCTTTACCTACGTCGGCCTCAATCTGAAAACCGGCAGCAGCCGTCAGCGTCTCGACGCCCGTCTGACCTTGCCCGACGGGCAGCCGGTGGCGATGAGCCTGCGTACGCGGATTCGCCCCTCTCAATTGCCGGACAGTTCGGTGGAGGGTTATGTCAGCCTGCCGCAAAGCGATTGGTCAAAGTGGCTGCCCGAGCGTTTGACCCAGCAGTGGAATTTTTCCCAGATCAAGGCCGGCGGCGAGCTGTGGGTGAACTGGAACGACGGCGCCCTGCAAAGCGCCGCCGTGCGTTTGAATGCGCCGCAGGTGACCGGCGCTTATGCCGAGCGCAAACCGATCAAGATCAGCAATCTGGCGCTCAACGGTTATTACCAGCGGGATGACGAGGGCGCGATCGTTACCCTCGATTCGTTGGCAATGAATTTTGGCGAGACCCGCTGGGAATCCCATGTGCAACTCAAGCAGACGGTGGCCACCGATAAAGCCGATGAGCTGTGGCACTTGCAGGCCGATCGCCTTGATCTGACACCGCTCACGCCGTTGCTCAATGCGCTGGGGCCGTTGCCCGAAAGCGTCGCCACGGTCGTCGACCACCTGAAGGTGACGGGCGGACTGCGCAACGTGCTGCTGGATTTTCGCCCGAACGCCACCGACGGCTCGAAATTCGGCTTCGCTGCCAACCTCGATAATGTCGGTTTCGATGCCTATCACGGTGCCCCGGCGGCGCGAAACGTCAGTGGCAGCCTAAGCGGCAACCTCGACGGCGGTGAACTGCGCCTGGACAGCAAGGATTTCGTCCTGCACCTCGACCCGATCTTCGCCAAGCCATGGCAATACATTCAGGCCAACGCCCGCTTGACCTGGAAACTCGACAAAGACGGTTTCACCCTGATCGCGCCTTACCTGAAAGTGCTGGGCGAAGAGGGCAAGATTGCCGGCGACTTCCTGATCCGCCTGCACTTCGACCATAGCCAGGAAGACTACATGGACCTGCGCGTCGGACTGGTCGATGGCGACGGTCGTTACACCGCCAAGTACCTGCCCGAAGTCTTGAGCCCGGCCCTCGACGAGTGGTTGCGCACGGCGATCCTCAAAGGTGCCGTGGACCAGGGGTTCTTCCAGTACCAGGGCTCGTTGAACAAGAACGCCAAGGATGTCGATCGCAGTATCAGCCTGTTCTTCAAGGTGCATGATGCCGAACTGGCGTTCCAGCCGGGCTGGCCGCATGTGAGCAAGGTCAGCGGCGACGTGTTCATCGAGGACAGCGGCGTGCGCATCGTGGCCGACAAGGGCCAGTTGCTCGACACGCAGGTCAGTGACGTCTTCGTCAACATTCCCCATGTGCAGGCCGGACAACATACCCATCTGTTCCTCGACGGCGGTTTTTCCGGTGGGCTGGGCGACGGACTGAAAATACTGCAGACCGCGCCGATCGGCACCGGCGAAACCTTTGCCGGCTGGGAAGGCGAGGGCGATCTGCAAGGCAAGGTCAAACTCGATATTCCGCTGGAAAAGGGTGATCAGCCGAAGATTGTCGTCGACTTCAAGACTGCCAATGCGCGCCTGAAACTGGCAGAACCGAAACTTGAACTGAGCCAGCTCAAAGGCGATTTCCGTTTTGACAGCGCCAAGGGGCTGAGCGGGCAGAACATCGCGGCGCAGGCGTTCGACAAGCCAGTCACCGCGCAGATTTTTGCCGATGGCAGCGCCAACAAGATCAAGACCCGGGTCGCCGCCTCCGGGCAGGTCGAGGTGAAGAAACTCACTGACTGGCTGGGCGTGACTCAGCCGTTGCCGGTGTCCGGGACCATTCCCTATCAGTTGCAGGTCAACCTCGACGGCAGCGACAGCCAGCTGACGGTCAGCTCCAACATGAAAGGTGTGGCGGTGGATCTGCCGGCACCGTTCGGCATGTCGGCCCAGCAGGGCCGGGACACGGTATTCCGCATGACCCTGCAAGGTCCGGAGCGGCGCTACTGGGTCAGCTACGATCAGCTGGCCAGTTTCACTTTCGCGGCGCCACCGAGCAATTTCGCCGATGGCCGCGGCGAATTGTTCCTCGGTACGGGCGATGCGGTTCTGCCGGAGGCCAAGGGTTTGCGCATTCGTGGTGTGCTGTCGGAGCTGGACGTCGCACCGTGGCAGGATCTGGTCAGCAAATACGCCGGCAACGACCCGGGTGGCAGCGCCAAGCAACTGCTCAACAGTGCCGACTTCAAGGTGGGCAAGCTCACCGCTTTTGGCACCACGCTCGATCAGGCGGCAGTGCAGGTCAACCGCAAACCGTGGGCCTGGAATCTGTCGCTCGACAGCCAGCAGGCCAAGGGCTCGGCCAGCCTGCCTGATGCCAAGGGCGCACCGATTGGGGTCAATCTGCAATACGTGCGCCTGCCGGCGCCGGATCCGACGGTGCAGGCTGACGAGAACTCGCCCGACCCGCTGGTTTCGGTCGACCCGACGAAGATTCCTGCGCTGGATATCACCATCAATCAGTTGTACCTCGGCCCGGATCTGGTGGGCGGCTGGTCGCTCAAGGTGCGGCCAACGGCCAAAGGCATTGCCCTGAACAATATGGACATGGGCCTCAAGGGCATCCTGTTGCAGGGTAATGGCGGCTGGGAAGGTACACCGGGGTCGACCAACAGTTGGTTCAAGGGCCGGATCAGCGGCAAGAACCTCGCCGATGTGCTCAAGGGCTGGGGCTTTGCACCGAGCGTGACCAGTGAAGAGTTTCACATGGACGTCGATGGCCGCTGGCCCGGTTCGCCGGCATGGCTGGCGACCAAGCGTTTCTCGGGCACGCTGGATGCCTCGCTCAATAAAGGTCAGTTCGTTGAAGTGGAGGGCGGCGCGCAGGCGTTGCGGGTGTTCGGTCTGCTCAACTTCAACTCCATCGGCCGCCGCCTGCGTCTGGATTTCTCCGACTTGTTCGGCAAGGGCCTGAGCTACGACCGGGTCAAGGGCCTGCTGGTGGCCAACGCCGGTGTCTATGACACTCGCGAGCCGATTCGCCTGACCGGGCCGTCGAGCAATCTGGAACTCAACGGTACGCTGGATCTGGTGCGTGAGCAGGTCGATGCGAAATTGCTGGTGACCTTGCCGGTGACCAACAACCTGCCGATTGCCGCGTTGATTGTCGGCGCGCCGGCGGTGGGCGGGGCGTTGTTCCTGATCGACAAGCTGATCGGTGACCGTGTGGCACGCTTCGCCAGCGTCAAGTACACCGTCAAAGGCCCGTGGAAAGAACCGAAAATCACCTTCGACAAGCCTTTTTGAACAGCCATATCCCAAGCCTATGGAGTAGCATGGCCGCATACCTGTTGCGGAGCGCGCCATGTCTTTAGCGGTGATTCAAATGGTCAGCCAGAGTGATGTGCTCACCAATCTGGCGCAGGCTCGACGCCTGCTCGAACAGGCCGCGGCCGGCGGCGCGAAGCTGGCGGTGCTGCCGGAAAACTTCGCTGCCATGGGCCGTCGCGATATCGCCGACATCGGCCGCGCCGAAGCGCTCGGCGAAGGGCCGATCCTGCCGTGGTTGAAACAGACCGCCCGTGACCTCAAGTTATGGATAGTGGCCGGTACCTTGCCGTTGCCGCCGCTCGGGCAACCGCAGGCCAAGTCCCACGCCTGTTCGCTGCTGGTCAACGATCAGGGTGAAACCGTCGCGCGGTATGACAAGCTGCACCTGTTCGATGTCGATGTGGCGGACAATCGCGGGCGGTATCGCGAATCCGATGACTATGCTTATGGCAGTGGCGTGGTGGTGGCGGACACGCCGGTCGGCCGCGTCGGTCTGAGCGTGTGTTACGACTTGCGCTTCCCGGAGCTGTACAGTGAACTGCGCGCCGCCGGTGCCGAGTTGATCACCGCTCCATCGGCCTTTACCGCGGTGACCGGTGCGGCGCATTGGGACGTGCTGATTCGCGCCCGGGCCATCGAGACCCAGTGTTATGTGTTGGCAGCAGCGCAGGGCGGAACCCATCCGGGGCCGCGGGAAACCTTCGGTCATGCGGCGATTGTCGACCCGTGGGGCCGTGTGCTGGCGCATCAGGATCAAGGCGAAGCGGTGTTGTTGGCCGAACGCGACAGTGATGAACAAGCGTCCATCAGGGCGCGAATGCCGGTGACGAGTCATCGGCGGTTTTTCTCGCAGGGCGCACAGCGGCCTGCTTCAGAACATGAATTTAAGGCGTAAACCTATGAGCGAGTTGTTGTCCTCAGTCAGTGATCACCTGTTGGCGCCCGGCGGCGTGACGATCGAGAGCCTGCAAGGCGTGCTCGGCGATCTGGCAGGCCCGGGCATCGATGCTGCCGACCTGTATTTCCAGGGTCAGATCTCCGAGTCGTGGTCGCTGGAAGACGGCATCGTCAAGGAAGGCAGCTTCAACCTCGATCAGGGTGTTGGCGTTCGTGCGCAGTCCGGTGAGAAGACCGGTTTTGCCTACAGCAACGCGATCACCCTTGAAGCGCTGGGCGCTGCGGCTCGTGCCGCGCGTTCGATCTCCCGCGCCGGGCAGAACGGCACGGTGCAGGCGTTCAGCACTCAGGATGTCGCGCAGCTGTATGCGCCGGACAATCCGCTGGAAGTGTTGAGCCGCGCCGAGAAAGTCGAGCTGCTCAAGCGCATCGACGTCGCTACCCGCGCCCTCGACCCACGGATTCAGCAGGTCAGCGTGAGCATGGCCGGGGTCTGGGAGCGGATTCTGGTGGCGTCCACCGACGGAGGCCTGGCCGCTGATGTGCGACCGCTGGTGCGTTTCAACGTCAGCGTGATCGTCGAGCAGAATGGTCGTCGCGAGCGCGGCGGGCATGGCGGCGGCGGGCGTACCGACTACCGTTATTTCCTCGCCGAAGACCGTGCCATGGGTTATGCCCGTGAAGCGCTGCGTCAGGCCCTGGTGAACCTCGAAGCGATTCCGGCACCGGCCGGCACCTTGCCTGTCGTCCTCGGCTCGGGCTGGTCCGGCGTGCTCCTGCACGAAGCGGTCGGTCACGGTCTGGAAGGCGACTTCAACCGCAAGGGCAGTTCGGCCTACAGCGGGCGGATGGGCGAAATGGTCGCTTCCAAGCTCTGCACCATTGTCGATGACGGCACGTTGAGCGGTCGTCGCGGTTCGCTGAGCGTCGACGACGAAGGCACCCCGACCGAGTGCACCACGCTGATCGAGAACGGCGTGCTCAAGGGCTACATGCAGGACAAGCTCAATGCGCGCCTGATGGGCGTGGCCCGTACCGGTAACGGTCGTCGCGAGTCTTATGCGCATCTACCGATGCCGCGCATGACCAACACCTACATGTTGGGCGGCGAGAGCGATCCGGCGGAAATCATCGCTTCGGTGAAGAAAGGCATCTACTGCGCCAACCTTGGCGGCGGTCAGGTCGACATCACCAGCGGCAAATTCGTGTTTTCCACCAGCGAGGCGTACCTGATCGAGGACGGCAAGATCACTGCGCCGGTCAAGGGCGCGACGTTGATCGGCAACGGTCCCGAGGCGATGAGCCGGGTGTCGATGGTCGGTAACGATCTGGCGCTGGACAGCGGTGTGGGTACGTGCGGCAAGGACGGGCAGTCGGTGCCGGTGGGTGTCGGTCAGCCGACGCTGAAAATCGATGCGATCACCGTGGGTGGCACGGGCGCATAAGAAGAGGTGGAGCTTCGGGTGGCGCGCATTGCGGCCACCCGCTGACGACTATCAACGCAGGCCGCGTTGCGTATCGTCCAGCTCACGGATGTACTTGAAGATCTTGCGGCTGGAAGCAGGAGGTTTGTTTTGCGCAACCTCGTGCTGAGCCTGACGGATCAGGGAACGCAGTTGTTGGCGATCGGCGTCCGGGTACTCGACGACGAATTTCTCCAGCACGGCATCGTCACCGGCGATCAGGCGGTCACGCCAGCGTTCGAGGTTGTGGAAACGCTCGTTGTACTGACGGGTGGAGGCATCGAGTTGATCGAGCAGTACCAGAATCGCGTCAGTGTCCTGATCGCGCATCAGTTTGCCGATGAACTGCAGGTGCCGTTTACGCGCGATGTTCGCGGTGTGCTTGGGCGCATCGGCCAGGGCCCGGCGCAAAGCGTCGGTCAATGGCAGTTTTGCCTGCAAGTCGGGCTTGAGTGTTGTAAGGCGCTCGCCAAGGTCAACCAGAGCATGCAGCTCGCGTTTAACCTGAGATTTGCTTTTTTCTCCCGTATCGAGGGAGTCGTCGTAAGAATCAACCATGGTGGCAGTCCGCAAAGAAACGCCGCCATGATAACCAGTCGGGGGCCGCTTGTCCGGCCCGGTCGCTCGATGACCCCAGCCGAAAGCAGAATTTGAGTGGAGATGAGCATGAGTGCAGTTCAAAGCGTCGGCCCGCAGGCATTGCCGGCACTGCAGGAACAGGTCGAGCAGATCATCGCCGAAGCCAAGCGTCAGGGCGCCAGCGCCTGCGAAGTCGCGGTGTCGCTGGAGCAGGGTTTGTCGACGTCGGTGCGCCAGCGTGAGGTCGAGACGGTCGAGTTCAATCGCGATCAGGGTTTTGGCATCACCTTGTATGTTGGCCAGCGCAAAGGCTCGGCCAGCACTTCCGCCACCGGCCCTGACGCGATTCGCGAAACCGTTGCCGCTGCACTGGCCATCGCCAAACACACCTCTGAAGACGAAGCTTCGGGCCTCGCTGATGCGGCGCTGATGGCCAGGGATCAGCAGGATTTCGATCTGTTTCACGAGTGGGACATCACCCCCGAGCAGGCCATCGAGAAGGCGCTGATCTGTGAAGCGGCCGCGTTCGACGCCGATGCGCGGATCAAGAACGCCGACGGCACTACCCTCAGCACGCATCAGGGCTGCCGTGTGTATGGCAACAGCCACGGTTTCATCGGCGGTTACGCGTCGACCCGGCACAGCCTGAGCTGCGTGATGATCGCCGAAGCCGATGGCCAGATGCAGCGCGATTACTGGTATGACGTGAACCGTCAGGGCAGTTTGCTGGCGGATCCGGTGA
Source organism: Pseudomonas sp. 14P5.3.2 (assembly GCF_057799175.1). NCBI lineage: Bacteria > Pseudomonadati > Pseudomonadota > Gammaproteobacteria > Pseudomonadales > Pseudomonadaceae > Pseudomonas > Pseudomonas sp. 14P5.3.2. Next base: position 178,448 of record NZ_JBYOKU010000004.1, read on the forward strand.
GCATCGGCCAGCGTGCCGCGCAACGCGCCGCGAGCCGTCTGGGCGCGCGTCCGGTGCCGACCTGCGAAGTGCCAGTGCTGTTTTCCGCCGAGCTGGCGGGCGGGTTGTTCGGCAGTTTCCTGTCGGCGGTGTCCGGCGGCAGCCTGTACCGCAAATCGTCGTTTCTCGAAGGCACTTTGGGGCAGAAACTGTTTCCGGAATGGCTGACCATCGACGAGCGTCCGCACCTGATGCGCGCCATGGGCAGTGCGTCCTACGACGGCGATGGTCTGGCCACTTACGCCAAGCCGTTCGTCGAGAAGGGCGAACTGGTGTCGTACATCCTCGGCACGTACTCCGGGCGCAAACTCGGCATGCCGAGCACTGCCAACGCGGGTGGCGTGCACAACCTGTTCGTCACTCACGGTGACGAAGACCAGGCGGCGCTGTTGAAGCGCATGGGCCGTGGGCTGCTGGTCACCGAATTGATGGGCCATGGCTTGAACATGGTCACCGGCGATTATTCGCGCGGGGCGGCGGGTTTCTGGGTCGAAAACGGCGAAATCCAGTTCGCGGTGCAGGAGGTGACCATCGCTGGCAACATGCGCGACATGTTCAAGCAGATCGTCGCAGTCGGGAATGATCTGGAACTGCGTAGCAATATTCGTACGGGCTCGGTGCTGATCGAGCGGATGACTGTCGCAGGCAGCTAAGCCCCAGCGGCCAGACAAGAAAGGCGCGCCACCTTATTGGGTGGCGCGCCTTTTTTCTTGGCTCCACACAAAACCCTGTGGGAGCGAGCCTGCTCGCGAAAGCGATTTAACAGCCGACCGCAGCGGTGACTGACACGACGCCTTCGCGAGCAGGCTCGCTCCCACACTGGAGTCTGTGTAATCAGGCACTCTTGTTTTGGTTCTCATTATCATCTAATAATAAATCTCATCTCCGAACGAGTCCCGGATCATGAGTTCTGCCTTGCACGAGCAGCCGTACCTCGAAAGCTGGCGCTGGATGAGTCGCCAGATCCGTTGCGCAATGGATCCTGACGAACCGCGCCTGATCGAACATTACCTGGCCGAAGGCCGTTATCTGGCCTGCTGTACGGCGACTTCCCCGTGGACCATCGCTGAAACCTCCTTCCGTCTGCTGCTCGACACAGCCACCGACATCGCGTTGCCGTGGCACTGGCGCAGTCTGTGTCTCGATCAAGCCTGGCGCCCGCTGCGTGAAATGGAGCGCCTGTCGCTGTGCAACTGCCGGCTCCAGCGCTGGCAGCGCTACACCTGGCAACTGGCGACCTGCGAGTTGCTTCCCTCGATTCCTCTCATTGAACTGGTGCAAGGATTTTCAGATGACCAAGACACGTATTGAGCGCGACAGCATGGGCGAATTGCAGGTGCCGGTGGACGCTCTCTACGGCGCGCAGACCCAGCGTGCAGTGGATAACTTCCCGATCAGCGGCCAACCGATGCCGAGGCAATTCATCCGTGCGCTGATCCTCGCCAAAGCCGCTGCCGCCCGGGCCAACGTCGAACTCAACCAGATCAGCGCCGCCCAAGGCAAAGCCATCAGCGATGCGGCCCAAGGCCTGCTCGAAGGCGACTTCATGCAGCATTTTCCGGTGGATATCTTCCAGACCGGCTCCGGCACCAGCTCCAACATGAACGCCAACGAAGTGATCGCGACCCTCGCCAGCCGTCTGCTCGACGAGCCGGTCAATCCGAACGATCACGTCAACTGCGGCCAAAGCAGCAACGACATCATTCCGACCACCATCCACGTCAGCGCTGCCCTGGCTTTGCACGAACAGCTGTTGCCGGCGTTGCTGCACCTGGTGCAGGTGATCGAAAACAAAGCCGAACAGGTGCATCACCACGTCAAAACCGGTCGCACCCATTTGATGGACGCGATGCCGGTGCGCATGAGCCAAGTGCTCAATGGCTGGGCGCAACAGCTCAAGGCCAATATCGGTCACCTGCAGGATTTGCTGCCGAGCCTGCAATCGCTGGCACAGGGCGGTACGGCGGTGGGTACCGGGATCAATGCGCATCCTGAGTTCGCCGCACGTTTCAGCCGCCAACTGAGCCAGCTGACCCATGTGCAATTCACTCCGGGCAAGGATCTGTTCGCGCTGATCGGCTCGCAGGACACCGCCGTCGCCGTTTCCGGCCAGCTCAAGGCCACCGCGGTGTCGCTGATGAAAATCGCCAACGACCTGCGCTGGATGAACTCAGGGCCGCTTGCCGGTCTCGGCGAGATCGAGCTAGAAGGGCTGCAACCGGGTTCGTCGATCATGCCGGGCAAGGTCAACCCGGTGATTCCGGAAGCCACTGCGATGGTCGCCGCGCAAGTGATCGGCAACGACTCGGTGATCACCATCGCCGGCCAGTCGGGCAATTTCGAACTGAACGTGATGCTGCCGATCATCGCCCAGAACCTGCTCAGCAGCATCGAACTGCTGGCCAATGCCAGTCGTCTGCTCGGCGACAAGGCCATCGCCAGCTTCAAGGTCAATGAGTCGCGGCTCAAGGAAGCGCTGTCGCGCAACCCGATTCTGGTCACCGCGCTCAACCCGATCATCGGCTATCAGAAGGCTGCCGAAATCGCCAAGCAGGCCTACAAACAAGGGCGTCCGGTGATCGACGTCGCGCTGGAACACACCGATCTGTCGCGCAGCCAACTGGAAGAGTTGCTCAACCCCGAGAAACTCACCGCCGGCGGCGTGTAAATCCCGCAACCGCTTTGGAGGCTCACCATGGAGCACTGGAAACGCACGATCGAACGGGCCAATCGCTGCTTCATGCTGGGCGAGCTGATTGATGCCCGTGAAGCTTATCTGCAGGCCCTGGCCCTGGCGCAAGTGCTGTTCGAGCGCTGGGCCGATGCCGACGAAGCGGTGGCGGCCTGCGTCATCTCCCACCACAACCTGGCGGATCTGCACCTGCGCCTGAATCAGCCGGAGGAGAGCGCAGAGTACCTCTGCGCGATTCATCAACGGCTGTTGCAAACCATGCAGGACGAGCGCCTGCGTCCGGCCCTGCGTGAAGCCGCACTACGCCAGAGCAGCAAGACCTACGTCGAGCTGCTGAATTTCATCAGCGAGCACGGCGAATACCCGCGCACCCAGCGCCTGCTGCACCCGGATACCGGCGATGCGCGCCGCGCGCCTGCCTCACATCACCATGGAGTCCACTGAAATGGCTTTTACCTTGCCTGCCCTGCCGTACGCCTACGACGCTCTGGAACCGCACATTGATGCGCAAACCATGGAGATTCACTACACCAAGCACCACCAGACCTACATCAACAACCTCAATGCCGCCGTCGAAGGCACTGAGTACGCCGAATGGCCGGTGGAAAAACTGGTCGCCAGCGTCCAGCAGTTGCCGGAAAAACTCCGCGCAGCGGTGATCAACCAAGGCGGCGGCCACGCCAACCATTCGCTGTTCTGGGAAGTCATGGTGCCCAATGGCGGTGGCAAGCCGGATGGCGCGTTGGCCAAGGCGATCGATGAGCAACTGGGCGGCCTCGACAGTTTCAAGGACGCCTTCACCAAAGCCGCACTGACCCGTTTCGGCAGCGGCTGGGCCTGGCTCAGCGTCACTTCCGACAAGAAACTGATCGTGGAAAGCAGCGGCAATCAGGACAGCCCGCTGATGAATGGCAATACGCCGATTCTCGGTCTGGATGTCTGGGAGCACGCCTACTACCTGCGTTATCAGAACCGCCGTCCGGAATACATCAACGCGTTCTACAACGTGATCAATTGGCCTGAAGTCGCCGCGCGTTATCAGGCCGCACTGGTTTAAGCCATCTATAAAAACAATCCAGGGCTGACTATGGGCACTGAAACACTGTCGATTGGCGGTGGGCGCATGTTTCGTTACGCGGTCGGGTCGCTGTTGCTGCTGGCGGGCATGACACTGCTTGCGGCGCACGGCCTGGAATGGCTGGATCTGCAGCCGAAGCTGTCGCGGGCCTTGCAGGGTGGGGCGATCTGCGCCCTCGGCACGGCGCTCGGCGCGGTGCCGGTGTTGGTGATCCGGCGCATGCCGCAGATGCTCAGCGATACGCTGCTGGGTTTCGGCGCCGGCGTGATGCTGGCAGCGACTGCGTTTTCGCTGATCGTGCCGGGCATTGGTGCCGCCGAAACTCTGGGCCTGACACCGTGGGCAGCCAGCGGGCTGATCTGCTTCGGCATCATGCTCGGTGCATTCGGCTTGTATCTGGTGGACCTGAAACTGTCCGGCGCCTCACCGGAAATGCTCGTCGGTACCCCTGAGCGCCCGGTGATTGCGCCGCGGATCTGGCTGTTCGTCTTCGCCATCATTGCCCACAACATCCCGGAAGGCATGGCGGTGGGGGTCTCTGCAGGTGGTGGCATGCCGGATGCCGACAGTCTGGCGATGGGCATTGCCTTGCAGGATGTGCCAGAGGGATTGGTGATTGCGCTGGTGCTGGCCGGGGCGGGGATGTCGCGGGCCAGGGCGTTCTTGATCGGGGCGGCTTCAGGGCTGGTCGAGCCAGTGTTTGCGCTGCTCTGTGCGTGGATGGTCAGTCTGGCGGAGCTGTTGTTGCCGTTGGGGCTGGCGCTGGCGGCAGGGGCGATGTTGCTGGTGGTGACGCATGAAGTGATCCCCGAGTCGCGACGCAATGGTCATGACAAGCTTGCCAGTCTTGGCTTGCTGATCGGGTTCTGTCTGATGATGGTGATGGATACGGCGCTGGGCTGATTGGCAGAGAGGGAGCAAGCTCCCCCTCCATGCAGGATCAACCACCTTCATCGAAGTAGTTGTTGATCAACGCCACCAGCGCATCCAGCGCTTCCTGCTCCTGATGGCCTTCGGTACTCAGATAGATCTTGGTGCCTTTGCCGGCGGCCAGCATCATCATCGCCATGATGCTTTTGCCATCGACCGTGGTTTCGGGTGTACGCCCCACTCTGATCGTGCAATCCGGGAACTGGCCCGCTACCCCGACGAATTTGGCCGACGCTCGGGCATGCAGGCCCAGCTTATTGATGATTTCGATTTCCAGAGCAGGCATCGCGGTGTGAATCCTTTAAGTGAGGTCGCGGTGGCGAACCTGGACGTTCTTCAGGGTTTTCTGCAGGGCCTGACCCAGACGTTCGGTCAGGTAAACGGAGCGGTGATGCCCGCCGGTGCAGCCAATGGCAATGGTGACATAGGCGCGATTGCTCGCGGCAAAGCGCGGCAGCCATTTATTCAGGTAGCCGTAGATGTCTTGAAACATCTCCTCAACCTCCGGCTGCGCGGCCAGATATTCGGCGACCGGTGCATCGAGACCGGATTGTGCGCGCAATTCAGGCTTCCAGTACGGATTGGGCAGGCAGCGCACGTCGAACACCAGATCCGCATCCACCGGCATGCCGCGCTTGAAACCGAACGACTCGACCAGGAAGGCCGTACCCGGCTCCGGCTGGTTCAGCAGGCGTAGCTTGATGGTGTCGCGCAACTGGTACAGGTTCAGATTGGTGGTGTTGACCTTGAGGTCGGCCAGGTCGGCAATCGGCCCGAGCAGGGCGGTCTCGTCGTTGATCGCTTCGGCCAGCGAACGGTTGGCCGTGCTCAGCGGGTGACGACGGCGGGTTTCCGAAAAGCGCTTGAGCAGGGTTTCTTCGTCGGCATCCAGATACAGCACATCGCACTGGATGTGCCGGGCGCGGACTTCTTCCAGCAACTCGGGGAAACGCGACAGGTGGCTCGGCAGGTTGCGCGCATCAATCGACACCGCCACCAGCGGCTGGGCCAGTTCGGTGTGGATCAGCGCGCGTTCGGCCAGTTCCGGCAGCAGACCGGCCGGCAGGTTGTCGATGCAGTAATAGCCGTTGTCCTCAAGGACATCCAGGGCAGTGCTTTTACCCGAGCCGGAGCGGCCGCTGACGATGATCAAGCGCATGATTAATGCCCGTTTTGCTCGCTCAGGACGACCTGATACAAGGCTTCGTTGCTCGGTGCGCTGCGCAGTTTTTCGCGCACTTCCTTGCGATCGAGCATGCTGGCGATCTGGCGCAGTAATTCCAGGTGGGCATCGGTGGCAGCTTCCGGGACCAGCAGGACAAACAGCAGGTCAACCGGCGCACCGTCGATGGCATCGAAATCGATAGGCGCATCAAGGTGCATCAAAGCGCTGACAGGCGCTTCACAGCCTTTGAGGCGACAGTGGGGAATGGCGATGCCGTTGCCGAAACCGGTGGAGCCGAGTTTCTCACGGGCGATCAGCGCCTCGAAGACATCTTGCATCTCCAGACCCGGCACTTCGCGGGCGATCAGGTTGGCAATCTGTTCGAGGGCTTTCTTTTTACTGCCGCCCGGCACGTTCACCAGGGAACGGCCGGGGGTCAGGATACTTTCAAGTCGGATCATGGGTTGGGGGTGTTAACGACCTGTCGCGCCCTGGAGGAGGCTCTGGGTCTTTTCCTTATGCTTTTTGAGTTGGCGATCCAGCTTGTCGGTCAGTGCGTCGATCGCAGCGTACATGTCGGTATCTTCTGCGTTGGCGACCACTTCGCTGCCGGGAATATGCAAGGTGGCTTCGATTTTCTGCTTCAGCTTTTCGACGCACATCGTGACCTGCACGTTGGTGATCTTGTCGAAATGGCGCTCCAGTCGTTGGAGTTTTTCCTCGATATAGGAACGCAGAGGTTGGGTCACTTCCAGTTGGTGTCCACTGATGTTGACTTGCATACAGCTTCTCCTTCGTTGCCAGTGCATAAAGCGGCAGGCCGAAGAGCCTGCCACTGGAACGCTGTAACGTGGCTTACATCAACCGCTTGCGTTCGCTCGAAGGCGCGATCCCGAGGGATTCGCGGTACTTGGCGACGGTGCGGCGAGCCACCTGAATGCCTTGTGCCTCCAGTAAACCAGCGATCTTGCTGTCACTCAACGGCTTTTTCTGATTTTCCGCCGCAACCAGTTTCTTGATGATCGCGCGAATCGCCGTGGACGAGCATTCGCCGCCTTCGGAGGTGCTGACGTGGCTGGAGAAAAAGTATTTCAGTTCATAAATGCCCCGTGGGGTATGCATGAATTTCTGGGTAGTGACGCGGGAAATCGTCGATTCGTGCATACCAACCGCCTCGGCGATGTCGTGCAGGACTAACGGCTTCATGGCTTCGTCGCCGTACTCCAGGAAACCGCGCTGATGCTCGACGATCTGGGTCGCCACTTTCATCAGGGTTTCGTTGCGGCTTTGCAGGCTCTTGATGAACCAGCGCGCTTCCTGCAACTGATTGCGCATGAAAGTGTTGTCGGCGCTGGTGTCGGCGCGACGGACAAAACCGGCGTACTGTGCGTTGACCCGCAGACGGGGCACCGACTCCTGATTCAGCTCGACCAGCCAGCGTTCGTTGTCCTTGCGCACAATGACGTCCGGCACCACGTACTCGGCTTCAGTCGATTCGATCTGCGAGCCCGGGCGCGGATTCAGACTCTGCACCAGTTCGATGACCTGACGCAGCTCATCTTCCTTGAGCTTCATGCGCCGCATCAGCTGGCTGTAGTCGCGACTGCCGAGCAGATCGATGTAATCGCTGACCAGACGCTTGGCTTCGTTCAGCCACGGAGTCTTGGCCGGGAGCTGGCGCAGTTGCAGCAACAGGCATTCGCCGAGGTTGCGGGCGCCGATGCCGGCGGGTTCGAACTGCTGGATGCGGTGCAGGACGGCTTCGATCTCGTCCAGCTCGATATCGAGTTCCGGATCAAAGGCGTCGAGAATTTCTTCGAGGGTTTCGTCGAGGTAGCCCTGATTGTTGATGCAATCGATCAGGGTCACGGCGATCAGGCGGTCGGTGTCGGACATCGGCGCCAGGTTCAATTGCCAGAGCAAATGGCTCTGCAGGCTTTCCCCGGCAGAGGTGCGGGTGGTGAAGTCCCACTCGTCGTCATCGCTGCTGGGCAGGCTGCTGGCGCTGGTCTGGTAGACATCTTCCCAGGCAGTGTCGACCGGCAGCTCGTTGGGAATCCTCTCGTTCCATTCACCTTCCTCCAGGTTGTCCACCGTCGGGGCGGTTTCCTGGTATGACGGTTCCTGAATGTCGGTGTTGGGCTTTTGTTCGGCGTTGTCGGCCAAAGGATCGGAGTTGTCGAAGTCGTCGCCTTCTTCCTGGCGTTCGAGCATCGGATTGGATTCCAGGGCCTCCTGGATTTCCTGTTGCAGGTCCAGGGTCGACAATTGGAGCAGGCGGATGGCCTGTTGCAGCTGCGGTGTCATCGTCAGCTGCTGGCCCATTCTCAAGACTAGCGATGGTTTCATGGCAGGGGCTTAACACCTTATTCGCCGGCGCGCATGCGCCATCCACTACAGGGCGCCGAAGCGCCAAACTTAAGCAAATTATATGCCTGAAACTGTCGTGTTTGCCTAGAGCGCTGTAACAATAAAAGCGTATAAAAGCCTGCTTCATCGATACAGCACCCGGAGGCTGGCCAAGTGCCTTGGTGCTTACAGGCGGAACTCGTGGCCCAGATACACTTCCTTCACCAGATCGTTGGCAAGGATGGTCGCAGCATCGCCTTCGGCGATCAGTTGACCGTCGTTGACGATGTAGGCGGTTTCGCAGATATCCAGGGTCTCACGCACGTTGTGGTCGGTGATCAGAACACCGATGCCCTTGGCCTTGAGGTGGTGGATGATCTGCTTGATGTCGCCGACCGAGATCGGGTCGACACCGGCGAACGGTTCGTCGAGCAGGATGAATTTCGGTGCGGTCGCCAGTGCGCGGGCGATTTCCACCCGGCGGCGTTCACCACCGGACAGGCTCATGCCGAGGTTGTCGCGGATGTGGCTGATGTGGAATTCCTGCAGCAGGCTTTCCAGTTCCTTGCGACGACCGGCCTTGTCGAGTTCCGCGCGGGTTTCGAGGATGGCCATGATGTTATCGGCCACCGACAGTTTGCGGAAGATCGACGCTTCTTGCGGCAGATAGCCGATACCGGCCTTGGCGCGGCCGTGCATCGGCTGATGGCTGACGTCCAGATCATCGATCAACACGCGGCCCTGATCGGCCTGCACCAGGCCGACAATCATATAGAAGCAGGTCGTCTTGCCGGCGCCGTTCGGGCCGAGCAGGCCAACGATCTGGCCACTGTCGATCGACAGGCTGACGTCGCGCACAACCTGGCGGCTTTTATAGGCCTTGGCCAGGTGTTGAGCTTTCAGAGTTGCCATTACTGGGCCTTTTTCTCGTCGTTTTTCGGCTTCGGCTGGATCACCATGTCGATGCGCGGACGCGCCTCGGTGACTTTACTGCCGGTAGCGCGGCCGGCGCTGGCCAGTTTTTTCACCGTGTCATAGACGATTTTTTCGCCCTGAGTGGTGTTGTTGTCCTTGTCGACAACCTTGGCCTTGTCGATCAGCACGACGCGATTCTGCTGCGCATGATACTGGATGGTCACGCCCCAGCCCTGCACAGGTTTTTTGTCGCCGGCAGTCTGCAGCTGTTCGAAGTAGGCGAGGTTGCCGACTGAGGTCACCACGTCGATATCACCGGTCGGGGTGCGAGTCAGAGTCACGGTATTACCGGTCACCTTCATCGAGCCTTGGGTAATGATCACGTCACCTTTATAAGTGGCAACGCCATTCTTGTCGTCCATCTGGGCATCGTCGGCCTGAATGCGAATGGGCTGCTCTTGATCGTTCGGCAGAGCCCAGGCGCTCACGCTTCCCAGTGCTGCGCCCAGACTGAGCAAAATAGGGAGGGTTTTAACGAGCCTCATACTGTCCTCTTACGTTAGATAGCAGGTGTATCCTGCTTTCCTTCAAATACGCCTTCATTCCCACGCCAGTCGATACACCCCCAGCGCCGTCGATTCTAACGGGTTGCGCGGTCTGCGCATATTGCTGCTGCGGGAACACTGTCATGCGTGTGCTGGTGATCAAGGTGTCGCGGTTCTTTTCGTCAGTACGCTTGACGCGTACGGAATCGATCAGTTCGACCTCGGTGCCGCCTGAATTCACTTCACCGCGCTCGCTGGTCACGTGCCACGGAAACTCGGTGCCGCGGAACATGTTCAGGTCGGGTTTGGTGACAAGCGTCACATCCGTCGCTTTCAGGTGCTCGGCCTTGTCCGACGTCATCTCGTATTGCAGCTTGCCGTCCGGGAGGTACTGAAAGGTGTGTGTATTGGTGGCGTACCAGTCGATGGCAGTGTCTTCGGCCTTGGCTGCAGGCTTGTCGAGGAAGCGTTCCGGACTGATATTCCAGTAGCCGACCGCTGCAAACATGGCAGCGATGCAGCCGAACAGCAGGAAGTTGCGAAATTTTTTGCTAAACATGATTTGGCTCACAGGTACGCGGCGTTGGCCGCATCGAGGCGGCCCTGGGCGCGCAGGATCAATTCGCAGAATTCGCGGGCGGCACCTTCGCCACCACGGGCCCGAGTGACGCCATGGGCGTGTTCGCGCACGAAATCGGCAGCATTGGCGACGGCCATGCCCAGGCCTACGCGGCGGATCACCGGCAGGTCAGGCAAGTCGTCACCGAGGTAGGCGACCTGTTCATAGCTTAGGCCCAGTTGCTGCAGAAGACCGTCCAGAACCACCAATTTGTCTTCGCGGCCCTGAAACAGATGCGGGATGCCGAGGTTCTTCGCTCGACGCTCAACCACCGGCGTCTTGCGGCCACTGATGATGGCCGTCTCGACACCGGCATTCATCAGCATCTTGATGCCTTGGCCGTCGAGGGTGTTGAACGTCTTGAATTCGCTGCCGTCTTCAAGGAAGTACAGGCGCCCGTCGGTGAGGACGCCGTCGACGTCGAACACCGCCAGTTTGATCGCTTTGCCGCGTTGCAGCAGATCGCTTGTCATTACATCACTCCTGCACGCAGCAGATCGGAGAGGTTGAAGGCGCCAATCGGGCGATCTTCTTCGTCAACGACCACCAGTGCGTTGATTCGGTGGTCTTCCATGATTTTCAGCGCTTCGGCGGCGAGCATCTCGGGCCGTGCGGTCTTGCCGTGTGCGGTCATGACCTGGTCGATGGTGGCGCTGCGGATGTCGATGCTGCGATCCAGGGTGCGGCGCAGGTCGCCGTCGGTGAAGATCCCGGCCAGCTTGCCATCGGCTTCAAGGATGACGGTCATGCCCAGACCCTTGCGGGTCATTTCCATGAGCGCGTCCTTGAGCAGGGTGCCGCGTTGCACTTGCGGCAGCTCTTGCCCGGCGTGCATGACGTTTTCCACTTTCAGCAGCAGGCGTCGACCCAGGGCACCGCCCGGGTGGGAAAAAGCAAAATCTTCGGCGGTGAAACCACGCGCTTCCAGCAGCGCCACGGCCAGGGCATCGCCCATGACCAGCGCTGCGGTGGTAGAGGAAGTCGGCGCCAGGTTCAGCGGGCAGGCTTCGTGCTCGACGTGAACATTGAGATTGACTTCGGCGGCCTTGGCCAACGGCGACTGCGGATTGCCGGTCAGGCTGATCAACTGGATACCCAGGCGCTTGATCAGGGGCAGCAAGGTGACGATTTCGTTGGTCGAGCCGGAGTTGGAGAGGGCGAGAATCACGTCGTCACGGGTGATCATGCCCATGTCGCCATGACTGGCTTCGGCCGGGTGGACGAAAAATGCCGGAGTGCCGGTGCTGGCCAGGGTCGCGGCAATCTTGTTGCCGACGTGCCCGGATTTGCCCATGCCGACCACGACCACACGGCCTTTGCTGGCCAGAATCATCTCGCAAGCGCGTACGAAATCGGCGTCGATATGGGGCAACAAGCCTTGTACGGCTTCCACTTCGAGGCGGATGGTGCGTTGTGCCGATTGAATCAGGTCGCTGGATTGGCTCATGTCAGAAATCGTATAGCCCGATGAAAAGGCGGCGATTATAGCGGTTATGTTGAAAAGCCTCACGCAAGTTCGTTGTGCTTTGTCATTCCTCGTAACCAAAACCCTGAAAAAGCGCGGCCGCGCCTGTCATATCGCTGAACACAGGGGGGCATGGGCCTTGGGCGCTTGGCCTTTGCAGTGATATAGTTCGCCGCCAGTTCGGCCTGCCCGGGAGGTATGTGCTTTCTGCGGAAAGCCAGGCGTCCGAGTGAGAGGCTGCATCGCAAGGAGTTTAGATGAGTGCCGATAACGCCTACGCGGTCGAGCTGAAGGGAGTCTCCTTCAAGCGCGGTGCGCGCAGCATTTTCAATAACGTCGATATTCGCATCCCGCGTGGCAAGGTTACCGGCATCATGGGACCTTCCGGGTGCGGCAAGACCACTTTGTTGCGCTTGATGGGTGCACAGTTGCGTCCTTCCAGCGGCGAAGTCTGGGTCAACGGCCAGAACCTGCCGACGCTGTCGCGCAGTGATCTGTTCGATGCGCGCAAGCACATGGGCGTGCTGTTTCAGAGCGGCGCGCTGTTTACCGATCTCGATGTCTTCGAGAACGTCGCTTTCCCCCTGCGCGTTCATACCCAATTGCCGGACGAAATGATCCGCGACATCGTTCTGCTCAAATTGCAGGCGGTCGGTCTGCGCGGCGCCATCGAGCTGATGCCCGACGAACTGTCCGGCGGCATGAAGCGTCGCGTGGCGCTGGCCCGGGCAATTGCGCTCGATCCGCAGATTCTCATGTACGACGAGCCTTTCGTCGGTCAGGACCCGATCGCCATGGGCGTGCTGGTACGCCTGATCCGTCTGCTCAACGATGCGCTGGGGATCACCAGTATCGTGGTCTCCCACGATCTGGCCGAAACCGCGAGCATCGCTGACTACATCTATGTAGTGGGTGATGGTCAGGTGCTGGGGCAGGGCACGCCGGACGAGTTGATGAATTCGGATGAGCCGCGTATTCGCCAGTTCATGACCGGCAACCCCGATGGCCCGGTGCCGTATCATTTTCCAGCGACGGATTACCGCGCAGATCTTCTGGGGAAGCGCTGATGCGCAGAATTTCATTAATAGAACGCGTACGCCGTTTCGGCGAGGCGGCGATCGACGCCGTTGCGGTGTTTGGTCGTGCGACCCTGTTCCTGTTCCACGCCCTGCTCGGTCGTGGCGGCATCAGCGGCGGTTTTGGCCTGTTGGTCAAGCAGCTGCATTCGGTTGGCGTCATGTCGCTGGTGATCATCGTCGTGTCCGGGATTTTCATCGGCATGGTGCTGGCGCTGCAGGGCTTCAGTATTCTGTCGAGCTACGGTTCGGAGCAGGCGGTGGGGCAGATGGTGGCCCTGACGTTGCTGCGTGAACTGGGTCCGGTGGTGACCGCCTTGCTGTTTGCCGGGCGTGCCGGTTCGGCGCTGACCGCGGAAATTGGCAACATGAAGTCCACCGAGCAGCTTTCCAGCCTGGAAATGATCGGTGTCGATCCGCTCAAATACATTATTGCCCCGCGTCTGTGGGCCGGTTTCATTTCCCTGCCGGTGCTGGCGATGATTTTCAGCGTGGTGGGGATCTGGGGCGGTTCGTGGGTGGCTGTCGACTGGCTTGGCGTGTATGAAGGTTCCTACTGGGCGAACATGCAGAACAGCGTGAACTTCACCAGCGATGTGCTCAACGGCGTCATCAAAAGTATCGTTTTCGCCTTCGTCGTGACCTGGATCGCCGTATTCCAAGGCTATGACTGTGAGCCCACTTCCGAGGGCATCAGTCGCGCCACCACCAAGACCGTGGTATTCGCCTCGCTGGCGGTACTGGGCCTGGACTTTATTCTGACCGCTTTGATGTTTGGAGATTTCTGATGCAAAACCGCACCCTGGAAATCGGTGTCGGCCTGTTCCTGCTGGCAGGGATCCTGGCCTTGTTGCTGCTTGCCCTGCGGGTCAGTGGCCTGTCTCCGACTTCGACCACCGACACCTATAAACTGTATGCCTACTTCGACAATATCGCCGGTTTGACGGTCAGAGCCAAAGTGACCATGGCCGGTGTGACCATCGGCAAGGTCACGGCCATCGATCTGGATCGCGACAGCTTCACCGGGCGGGTAACCCTGCAAGTGGATAAAAAGGTCGACAACCTGCCGACCGACTCCACAGCGTCTATCCTGACCGCTGGCCTGTTGGGCGAGAAGTACATCGGTATCAGCGTGGGCGGGGAAGACACCCGTCTGAAGGATGGTGGAACCATCCACGACACGCAGTCGTCTCTGGTACTGGAAGACCTGATCGGTAAATTCCTGCTCAATACCGTTAGCAAAGACGCCAAATGAGGAGCTTTTGAATGATCTCTACCTTGCGACGTGGCCTGTTGGTGTTGCTCGCGACACTGCCACTGCTGGCTAACGCTGCGCCTGGACAGTCGGCGCACGATCTGGTTCAGGACACCACGAACCGGATGCTGGCCGACCTGTCGGCCAATAAAGAGAAGTACAAGAAGGATCCGCAGGACTTCTACACGGCGCTGAACACCATTGTCGGTCCCGTGGTGGATGCCGAGGGCATTTCCAAGAGCATCATGACCGTCAAGTATTCGCGCAAGGCCACGCCTGCGCAGATGCAGACGTTCCAGGAAAACTTCAAACGTGGTCTGTTCCAGTTCTATGGCAACGCTTTGCTCGAGTACAACAACCAGGGCATTACCGTTGATCCTGCCAAGGATGAGTCCGGCGATCGCACCAGCGTCGGCATGACCGTCAAGGGCAACAACGGCGCGGTCTATCCAGTGCAATACACGCTGGAGAAGATCAACGGCGAGTGGAAGCTGCGCAACGTGATCATCAACGGTATCAACATCGGCAAGCTGTTCCGTGACCAGTTCGCCGATGCGATGCAGCGCAATGGCAACGATCTGGACAAGACCATCAATGGTTGGGCCGGTGAAGTGGCCAAGGCCAAGGAAGAAACCGACAAAGCTGCCGCGAAGCCAGCGCAATGAGTGAGGCGGCAATACGTATGAGTGACGTCGACGAGCTATTGCTCAGTGGAGTACTGGATTACCGCACAGGTCCCGACCTGCGCAAGGAAGGCCAGGCGCTGATCAAGTCCAGCAAGGCGACGTCGCTGGTCATCGATTGCTCGGCAGTGAAGAAGTCCAGCAGCGTCGGCTTGTCCCTGCTGCTGTGCTTCATGCGCGATGCCCAGGCGGCCGGCAAGGTTGTCAGCATCCGCGCGATGCCGGAAGACATGCGCGAAATTGCTCAGGTCAGTGAACTGACCGAGTTGCTGGCGCACCCCTGAACCCGCATCGATAAAAAAGCCCCCCGTCAGAGTCCTGCCAATGCGGGGTTCGCAGGCGCGGGGCTTTTTTGTATGATGTCCGACCCGTGCGCACAGGGCGCCGATTGAGGTTGAGCATGCAGGCCGTAGAAGTGAAGAGCTTCCTTGAAGGGAAGCTGCCAGGAACGCAGGTGGAAGTTGAAGGCGAAGGCTGCAACTTTCAGCTGAACGTGATTAGCGATGAACTGGCGGCGTTAAGCCCGGTCAAGCGTCAGCAGAGCATCTATGCCCATTTGAACCCGTGGATCGCCGATGGCAGCATCCATGCGGTCACTATGAAATTTTTCAGCCGCGCGGCCTGGGCCGAGCGCACCTGAGCCCAAGGGCGTCGAGATTCTTATGGATAAATTGATTATTACCGGTGGCGTTCGTCTTGATGGCGAAATCCGTATCTCCGGGGCGAAGAACTCCGCCCTGCCGATTCTGGCTGCCACCCTGCTGTGCGATGGCCCGGTGACCGTTGGCAACCTGCCGCACCTGCACGACATCACCACCATGATCGAGCTGTTCGGTCGCATGGGCATCGAGCCTGTGATCGACGAGAAACTCAGCGTCGAAATCGATCCACGCACCATCAAGACCCTGATCGCACCGTACGAACTGGTGAAAACCATGCGTGCCTCGATCCTGGTACTGGGCCCGATGGTTGCGCGTTTCGGCGAAGCCGAAGTCGCCCTGCCTGGCGGTTGCGCCATCGGTTCGCGTCCGGTCGACCTGCACATCCGTGGCCTCGAAGCCATGGGCGCGGTGATCGACGTCGAAGGCGGCTACATCAAGGCCAAGGCACCTGAAGGCGGCCTGCGCGGCGCAAGTTTCTTCTTCGATACCGTCAGTGTGACCGGTACCGAAAACATCATGATGGCAGCTGCCCTGGCCAAGGGCCGCAGCGTCCTGCAGAACGCCGCGCGCGAGCCGGAAGTGGTTGACCTGGCGAACTTCCTCAACGCCATGGGCGCCAAGGTTTCCGGCGCCGGCACCGACACCATCACCATCGATGGCGTCGAGCGTCTGGGTTCGTGCTTCTACAAGGTCATGCCTGACCGTATCGAAACCGGCACCTACCTGGTGGCCGCTGCGGTCACCGGTGGCCGCGTGAAGGTCAAGGACACCGATCCGACCATCCTCGAAGCCGTTCTGGAAAAGCTCCGTGAAGCCGGCGCTGAAGTCACCAGCGGTGAAGACTGGATCGAGCTGAACATGCACGGCAAGCGCCCGAAAGCGGTCAACGTGCGCACCGCGCCGTACCCGGCGTTCCCGACCGACATGCAGGCCCAGTTCATCTCGCTCAACGCCATTGCCGAAGGCACCGGCGCAGTGATCGAGACGATCTTCGAAAACCGGTTCATGCACGTTTACGAACTGCACCGCATGGGCGCCAAGATCCAGGTCGAAGGCAACACTGCGATCGTCACCGGTACTGAAGTACTGAAGGGCGCGCCAGTGATGGCCACCGACCTGCGTGCTTCGGCCAGCCTGGTGATCTCGGCACTGGTGGCCGAAGGCGACACCCTGATCGACCGCATCTACCACATCGACCGTGGTTACGAGTGCATCGAAGAAAAACTGCAGATGCTGGGCGCCAAGATCCGTCGCGTTCCGGGTTAGTAGCTGCACTGGGCACAGGGAAGTGTCCACTGAATTCGTTTCGAGTCGAGCCGGTATCCGGCTCGATGTGTGTCCGGCGCCGATTGCGACCGGACATGAGTACCTTGATAAGGACTGACGTTTCCCATGTTGACCATCGCACTGTCCAAGGGCCGCATCCTTGACGACACCCTGCCGCTTCTCGCTGAAGCGGGCATCGTGCCGACCGAGAATCCGGACAAGAGCCGCAAGCTGATCATCCCCACCACTCAGGATGACGTACGTCTGTTGATCGTGCGTGCCACCGACGTGCCGACCTATGTCGAGCATGGCGCGGCCGATCTCGGCGTCGCCGGTAAAGACGTGTTGATGGAATACACCGGCCAGGGCCTGTACGAGCCGCTGGATCTGCAGATTGCCCAGTGCAAGCTGATGACCGCCGGCAAGATCGGCGCGGCCGAGCCCAAGGGCCGTCTGCGCGTGGCGACCAAGTTCGTCAACGTCGCCAAGCGTTACTACGCCGAGCAGGGCCGTCAGGTCGACATCATCAAGCTCTACGGCTCGATGGAACTGGCGCCGCTGATCGGCCTGGCCGACAAGATCATCGACGTGGTCGACACCGGCAACACCCTGCGTGCCAATGGCCTGGAACCTCAGGAACTGATCGCCACGATCAGCTCGCGCCTGGTGGTCAACAAGGCTTCGATGAAGATGCAACACGCCCGAATCCAGGCGTTGATCGATACCCTGCGCAAGGCAGTGGAATCGCGACACCGCGGCTGATGTACCTGCGCGACCTTGAGTCGCGCCCGTCTATCCGCCTCATAGCCAGAATCTCAGGTGCCCAAGCGGAAACGACTGCTAAGTTAGGGCGCCTGAGTTTTTGCCATTCCTATGAGGCTCTCGCTATGACCGCACCGACTGCAATTCGCCGACTCAACGCTGCTGACCCGGATTTCGCGCATCATCTGGATCATCTGCTGAGCTGGGAAAGTGTGTCTGACGACTCGGTCAATCAGCGCGTGCTGGACATCATCAAGGCTGTGCGCGAGCGCGGTGACGCGGCGCTGGTCGAGTTCACCCAGAAGTTCGACGGCCTCGAAGTGGCGTCGATGGCCGACCTGATCCTGCCGCGCGAGCGTCTGGAACTGGCCCTGACTCGCATCACCGTGGCACAGCGCGAGGCGCTGGAAAAAGCCGCGGCGCGGGTGCGCAGCTATCACGAAAAACAGAAACAGGATTCCTGGAGCTACACCGAGGCCGACGGCACCGTGCTCGGGCAGAAGGTCACGCCGCTGGATCGCGCTGGCCTGTATGTACCGGGCGGCAAGGCGTCGTACCCGTCTTCGGTGTTGATGAACGCGATTCCGGCCAAGGTCGCCGGCGTGACCGAAGTGGTCATGGTCGTGCCGACACCGCGCGGTGAAATCAATGAACTGGTGCTGGCGGCGGCTTGCATTGCCGGCGTTGACCGGGTGTTCACCATCGGCGGCGCGCAAGCGGTTGCCGCGTTGGCTTACGGCACCGAAAGCGTGCCACAGGTGGACAAGGTCGTCGGCCCGGGCAACATCTATGTCGCTACCGCCAAGCGTCACGTGTTCGGTCAGGTCGGCATCGACATGATCGCCGGCCCGTCGGAAATTCTCGTGGTCTGCGATGGCCAGACCGATCCGGACTGGATCGCCATGGACCTGTTCTCCCAGGCCGAGCACGATGAAGACGCCCAGGCGATTCTGGTCAGCCCCGACGCCGAGTTCCTCGACAAGGTCGCCGCCAGCATCGACAAACTGCTGCCGACCATGGATCGCGCGACCATCATCGAAACCTCGATCAATGGCCGTGGTGCGCTGATCCACGTGCGTGACATGGCGCAAGCCATCGAAGTCGCCAACCGCATCGCCCCGGAACACCTGGAGCTGTCGGTCGCCGACCCGCAAGCGTGGCTGCCGCAGATCCGTCACGCCGGCGCGATCTTCATGGGCCGCCACACCTCCGAGGCGCTGGGCGACTACTGCGCCGGTCCGAACCACGTGCTGCCTACCTCCGGCACCGCGCGTTTCTCCTCGCCGCTGGGTGTGTACGACTTCCAGAAACGTTCGTCGATCATCTTCTGCTCCGAGGCCGGCGCTTCCGAGCTGGGCAAGACCGCTTCGGTGCTGGCGCGCGGCGAATCCCTGAGTGCGCACGCACGCAGCGCCGAATACCGCATCAAAGCTGAGCAGAAGGGGAACTGATCATGAGTAAATTCTGGAGCCCGTTCGTCAAGGATCTGGTGCCGTATGTGCCGGGCGAACAGCCGAAGCTGACCAAACTGGTCAAGCTCAATACCAACGAAAACCCCTACGGCCCGTCGCCCAAAGCACTGGCAGCGATGCAGACCGAGCTCAACGACAACCTGCGCCTGTACCCGGACCCGAACAGCGATCTGCTGAAAACCGCTGTCGCCCACTACTACGGCGTGCAGAGCAATCAGGTGTTCCTCGGCAACGGTTCGGACGAAGTGCTGGCGCACATCTTCCACGGTCTGCTGCAACACGAGCAGCCGCTGCTGTTCCCGGACATCAGCTACAGCTTCTATCCGGTGTATTGCGGTCTGTACGGCATCCAGTTCGATGCCGTGCCGCTGGACGCGCAGTTCCAGATCAACCCGGCCGACTACGCCAAACCGAACGGCGGGATCATTTTTCCCAATCCGAACGCACCGACCGGTTGCCTGCTGGCACTGGAAGCGGTCGAGCAGATCCTCAAGGCCAGCCCGGATTCGGTGGTGGTCGTGGATGAGGCCTACATCGACTTCGGCGGCGAAACCGCGATCAGTCTGGTGGATCGTTATCCGAATCTGCTGGTGACCCAGACCCTGTCCAAGTCGCGCTCGCTGGCCGGGCTGCGCGTCGGTCTGGCGGTGGGTCATCCGGATCTGATCGAAGCGCTGGAGCGGATCAAGAACAGCTTCAACTCCTATCCGCTGGATCGCCTGGCGATTGTCGGTGCGGCGGCGGCGTTCGAGGATCGCGAGTATTTCGACAAGACTTGCCGTCTGGTCATCGAAAGTCGCGAATGGGTGATCGCCCAGTTGCAGGCCAAAGGCTTTGAAGTGCTGCCGTCGGCGGCGAACTTCATCTTCGCCCGTCACCCGCAACACGATGCAGCAGGGCTGGCAGCCAAACTGCGCGAGCAGGGTGTGATCGTGCGTCACTTCAAGCAGGAGCGGATTGCCCAGTTCCTGCGGATTTCGATCGGTACGCCGGAGCAGAACCAGGCGCTGATCGACGGCCTCGGCGACCTCTGAAAGCACTGCTGAACCTGTGGGAGCGAGCCTGCTCGCGAAAGCGGTTGGTCATTCAACATCATGATTGACTGTGACGACCTCTTCGCGAGCAGGCTCGCTCCCACATTGATTTGTACTGGCGGCTTACTCTTCTTCTTTGACCGGCGCCGGCGGTGGGCGCAGGCCGATTTCAGCGGTCAGCTTCAGTTCCTTGCCGTTGCGCATGACCTGAATGGTCACCTTGTCGGTCGGCTTGATCCGCGCCACCTGGTTCATTGACTTGCGGCCATCACCGGCCGGTTCGCCGTCGATACTCAGAATCACGTCACCCAGTTGCAGGCCGGCCTTCTGTGCCGGGCCATCGCGGAAGATCCCCGCCACGACAATTCCCGGACGCCCGGACAGGCCAAACGACTCGGCCAGTTCCTGGGTCAGCGGCTGCACTTCAATACCGAGCCAGCCACGAATCACCTGACCGTGCTCGATGATCGACTTCATCACTTCCATCGCCAGTTTCACCGGTATCGCAAAACCGATGCCCTGCGAGCCGCCGGACTTGGAGAAGATCGCGGTGTTGATCCCGGTGAGGTTGCCGTTGGCATCGACCAGTGCGCCGCCGGAGTTGCCCGGGTTGATCGCCGCGTCGGTCTGGATGAAGTCTTCGTAGTTGTTCAGACCCAGCTGGTTGCGCCCGGTGGCGCTGATGATGCCCATGGTCACGGTCTGGCCGACGCCGAACGGGTTGCCGATGGCCAGCGCGACGTCGCCGATGCGAATACTGTCGGAGCGGCCGACGGTGATTGCCGGCAGGTTTTTCAAGTCGATCTTCAGTACCGCGAGGTCGGTTTCCGGGTCGCTGCCGATGACGCGGGCGAGGGTTTCACGACCATCCTTGAGCGCCACCACGATTTGGTCGGCGCCGGTGGTCACGTGGTTGTTGGTCAGAATGTAGCCTTCCGGGCTCATGATCACGCCGGAGCCGAGGCTCGATTCCATGCGTTTCTGCTTCGGCGAGTTGTCACCGAAGAAACGCCGGAACTGCGGATCCTCAAACAGCGGATGCGCCGGTTTGGCGATGACCTTGGTGGTGTAGAGGTTGACCACCGACGGTGCGGCGATGACCACTGCGTCCGCATAGGACACCGGCCCCTGCTGCACGCTGGTGGTTTGCGGGGCCTGTTGCAGGTTGACGTCGAGGCTGGGTAGCCCGACCCACTGCGGGTAACGTTGAATAATCAACAGAGCGATAAGCACACCGGCCAACAGCGGCCAGCCGAAAAAACGCAGCGCCTTGAGCATTAAGCACGTCCTGGAAAAGTTGCAGGCGGGGTCAGACCGCCCATAATGTCGCGCATTATACGAGGCCGCGCGTGCCTCTGAACGGGATATTTAGGAGTCTTTCATGGCCGTCGCCCTCAGCACCCTGGTCGAAGAAGCCGACCGTTACCTCGGCAGTGCGAAAATCGCCGATTACTGCCCCAACGGCCTGCAGGTCGAAGGCCGTCCGCAGGTGATGCGTATCGTCAGCGGCGTGAC
Organism: Pseudomonas sp. 14P5.3.2; assembly: GCF_057799175.1. Classification (NCBI taxonomy): domain Bacteria; kingdom Pseudomonadati; phylum Pseudomonadota; class Gammaproteobacteria; order Pseudomonadales; family Pseudomonadaceae; genus Pseudomonas; species Pseudomonas sp. 14P5.3.2. Next base: position 199,970 of record NZ_JBYOKU010000004.1, read on the forward strand.
TGCCAGTCAGGCGTTGCTCGATGCCGCGGTGGAAGCCGAGGCCGATCTGGTGCTGGTGCATCACGGCTATTTCTGGAAGGGCGAGAACCCGTGCATCACCGGCATGAAGCAGCGGCGCCTGAAGACGCTGCTCAAGCACGATATCAGTCTGCTCGCCTATCACCTGCCGCTGGACCTGCACCCGGAAGTCGGCAACAACGTGCAACTGGCGCGTCAGCTGGATATTACCGTCGAAGGGCCGCTGGACCCGGACAATCCGAAGATTGTCGGGCTGGTCGGCTCGTTGAATGAGCCGATGACCCCGCGTGATTTCGCGCGCAAGGTTCAAGAGGTCATGGGCCGCGAACCGCTGCTGGTCGAAGGCAGTGCGATGATCCGCCGGGTTGGCTGGTGCACCGGTGGCGGGCAGGGCTATATCGACCAGGGCGTGGCGGCGGGTGTTGATCTGTTCCTCAGCGGTGAAGCCTCCGAGCAGACCTTCCACAGCGCTCGGGAAAACGACATCAGCTTCATCGCCGCCGGCCACCATGCCACCGAGCGTTATGGCGTGCAGGCGCTGGGCGATTATCTGGCGAAGCGTTTTGCCCTCGAACACATCTTCATCGACTGCCCGAACCCGATCTGAGACTAAACATCTGACCAGTGTGGGAGGGGGCTTGCTCCCGAAAGCGGTGTGTCATTCAACAATGATTTTGACTGATCCTCCGCCTTCGCGAGCAAGCCCGCTCCCACAGGAACAGCGTTTCACGGCCGAACTGGTGGGCATATTCATATGCCCTTTCGATCTAGTAGGCGTCCTGATTAGAAGAGGTCGCTGTGCTAGGATTCCCCGCTCGAACACGGCCCGCTGGCCGTTCATAAGAAAGCTTTCGTGAGTAGCCATGGTCGACAAACTGACGCATCTGAAACAGCTGGAGGCGGAAAGCATCCACATCATCCGCGAGGTGGCCGCCGAGTTCGACAACCCGGTGATGCTGTACTCCATCGGTAAAGACTCCGCCGTGATGCTGCATCTGGCACGCAAGGCGTTCTTCCCGGGCAAACTGCCGTTTCCGGTGATGCACGTCGACACTCGCTGGAAATTCCAGGAGATGTACAAGTTCCGCGACAAGATGGTCGAAGAGCTGGGCCTGGACCTGATCACTCACATCAACCCCGATGGCGTGGCGCAGAACATCAACCCGTTCACCCACGGCAGCGCCAAGCACACCGACATCATGAAGACCGAGGGCCTGAAGCAGGCGCTCGACAAGCATGGTTTCGACGCAGCGTTCGGCGGCGCCCGTCGCGATGAAGAGAAGTCCCGCGCCAAGGAGCGTGTGTACTCGTTCCGCGACAGCAAGCATCGCTGGGACCCGAAGAATCAGCGTCCGGAGCTGTGGAACGTCTACAACGGCAAGGTCAACAAGGGCGAATCCATTCGTGTATTCCCGTTGTCGAACTGGACCGAACTGGACATCTGGCAATACATCTACCTCGAAGGCATCCCGATCGTGCCGCTGTACTTCGCCGCCGAGCGTGAAGTGATCGAGAAGAACGGCACGCTGATCATGATCGACGACGACCGTATCCTCGAACACCTGTCCGACGAGGACAAGGCACGCATCGTCAAAAAGAAAGTGCGTTTCCGTACCCTTGGCTGCTACCCGTTGACGGGCGCGGTGGAGTCCGAGGCTGAAACCCTCACGGACATCATTCAGGAAATGCTCCTGACGCGAACTTCCGAGCGCCAGGGCCGGGTCATCGACCACGATGGCGCAGGCTCGATGGAAGACAAGAAACGTCAGGGTTATTTCTAAGGGGTTGTCATGTCGCACCAATCTGATTTGATCAGCGAGGACATCCTCGCCTACCTGGGCCAGCACGAGCGTAAAGAGCTGCTGCGCTTTTTGACCTGCGGTAACGTCGATGACGGCAAGAGCACCCTGATCGGGCGCCTGCTGCACGACTCCAAGATGATCTACGAAGATCACCTGGAAGCCATCACCCGCGATTCGAAGAAAGTCGGCACCACCGGTGACGACATCGACCTGGCATTGCTGGTCGACGGCCTGCAGGCCGAGCGTGAACAGGGCATCACCATCGATGTCGCCTACCGCTATTTCTCCACCGCCAAACGCAAATTCATCATCGCCGACACCCCTGGCCATGAGCAGTACACCCGCAACATGGCCACCGGTGCGTCCACCTGTGACCTGGCGATCATCCTGGTCGACGCCCGTTACGGCGTGCAGACCCAGACCCGTCGCCACAGCTTCATCGCCTCGTTGCTCGGCATCAAGCACATCGTCGTCGCCATCAACAAGATGGACCTGAAAGACTTCGATGAAGGCGTGTTCGAGTCGATCAAGGCCGACTACCTGAAGTTCGCCGAAGGCTTGAAGATGAAGCCGACCAGCATGCACTTCGTGCCGATGTCTGCCCTCAAGGGCGACAACGTGGTGAACAAGTCCGAGCGCTCGCCTTGGTACAAAGGCCAGTCGCTGATGGAAATCCTCGAGACCGTGGAAGTGGCGGGCGACCGCAACTTCACCGATCTGCGTTTCCCGGTGCAGTACGTCAACCGTCCGAACCTGAACTTCCGCGGTTTCGCTGGCACCCTCGCCAGCGGCATCGTGCACAAGGGCGACGAAGTGGTGGTTCTGCCGTCGGGCAAGAGCAGCCGCGTCAAATCCATCGTCACCTTCGAAGGTGAGCTGGAGCAGGCCGGCCCGGGTCAAGCGGTGACGCTGACCATGGAAGACGAAATCGACATCTCCCGCGGCGACCTGCTGGTGCATGCCGACAACGTGCCGCCGGTCACCGACAGCTTCGAAGCGATGCTGGTGTGGATGGCTGAAGAGCCGATGCTGCCGGGCAAGAAATACGACATCAAACGTGCGACCAGTTATGTGCCGGGCTCCATCGCCAGCATCGTCAACAAGGTCGACGTGAACACCCTCGAAGAAGGCCCGGCGAGCGCGTTGCAGCTCAACGAAATCGGCAAGGTGAAGATCGCGCTCGACGCGCCGATCGCCCTCGACGGTTACGACAGCAACCGCACCACCGGCGCGTTCATCGTCATCGACCGTTTGACCAATGGCACCGTCGGCGCCGGCATGATCATCGCTCAGCCAGTGGCTCACGGGACTGCCTCGCACCACGGCAAACTGGCTCACGTTGCCACTGAGGAACGTGCCCAGCGCTTCGGCCAGCAGCCGGCTACCGTGTTGTTCAGCGGCCTGTCGGGCGCGGGCAAGAGCACGCTGGCCTATGCGGTCGAGCGCAAGCTGTTCGACATGGGCCGTGCGGTGTTTGTGCTGGATGGTCAGAATCTGCGTCACGACCTGAACAAGGGGCTGCCGCAGGATCGTGCTGGCCGTACTGAGAACTGGCGGCGTGCTGCGCATGTGGCGCGTCAGTTCAACGAGGCCGGTCTGTTGACGCTGGCGGCGTTTGTTGCGCCGAGTGCAGAAGGTCGTGAGCAGGCCAAGGATCTGATCGGTAAGGAGCGTCTGCTGACGGTTTATGTGCAGGCTTCGCCGGCGGTGTGTGCCGAGCGTGATCCGCAGGGCTTGTATGCTGCGGGTGGCGATAATATTCCGGGTGAGTCGTTCCCGTATGACGTGCCGCTGAATGCTGATCTGGTGATCGACACGCAGTCGTTGTCTTTGGAAGAAAGCGTCAAGCAAGTGCTGGATCTGCTGCGTCAGCGTGGCGCGATTTAAGCGTTAGCTGGAAATGAAGAGCCCGTGGATGAGTGATCATCGGCGGGCTTTTTTATTGGGGGGTATTTGGTTTTTGGCGGTGGCGGCCTTTGGGCCGACCATGCTCTTGGGTTTTGGGTGTATATCCGTTGCTGTGGTAACGGCGGCTTGGGGTTCCGCCCTTACGGCGGGTCACTTTTTCCAGACGCCGAAAAAGTAACCAAAAAGGCTTGCTCCTGCGTTCGGCCCGCTCGCTGGGGCTCGGGGTCCCTTCGCTGCGGGATTGATCCGGGGGCAGCGCCTACGGTTTGCTTCGCTGCACCTCCTCTCGCTGTGTTTGGCTGCGCCAAACGGTCGCTGCGCTCCCACCCCCGGATCAATCCCTCCGCTCAGCCTTCCGACGTCGCCTGTGGATCAAGATCAAGATCAAGAGCGACAGCCGAGCTTGCGCTCATCCTGGAGTGGGGCGGCATGCGCCGCGTGCGGGTTGTACTTATCTTCCCTGTAGGAGCTGCCGCAGGCTGCGATCTTTTGATCTTGATTTTGTGGGAGCTGGCTTGCCAGGGATGGCGGCCTGCCAGCCGACCAGTCTCCAACTGACCACACCCGATCCAACTGTAGGAGTGAGCCTGCTCGCGATGGCGGCCTGACAGCCGACCAATCCCCAACTGAACACACCCAATCCCTGTGGGAGCTGGCTTGCCAGCGATGGCGGTGTGTCATTCACCAATGATGCTTGCTGATCTCCGCCATCGCCAGCAGGCTGGCTCCCACAAGGTTTAGTGCTGGTTCGGGAATTCTCGGTGCATCTGTTCCAGCAGCGCATCCTTGTCCTGCCACAGCTGGTTGATCCAGCCCTGGAATTGCAGGCGATATTCGCCGTCCTGGTCGTAGTTCTTGCCGATGAATGCCGGGGGGATTTTCAGTTCTTCAAAGTGCACCACCACGTCGCGCACGTTGCCGCACAGCAGATCCCAGAAACCCGGGCGCCCGCCCGGGTAGTGAATGGTCACGTTGACGATCGACTCCAACTGTTCGCCCATGGCATCGAGCACAAACGCGATGCCGCCGGCCTTGGGTTTGAGCAGGTATTTGAACGGTGACTGCTGTTGCGCATGTTTGCCTTCGGTGAAGCGTGTGCCTTCGACGAAGTTGAAAATCCCCACCGGGTTGTTGCGGAATTTCGCGCAGGTCTTGCGCGTGGTTTCGAGGTCTTTGCCTTTCTTTTCCGGGTGCTTTTCCAGGTAGGCCTTGGAGTAGCGCTTCATGAACGGGAAGCCCAGCGCCCACCAGGCCAGACCGATCACCGGGACCCAGATCAGCTCCTGCTTGAGGAAGAATTTCAGTGGCTGGATACGGCGGTTGAGTACGTATTGCAGCACCAGGATGTCGACCCAGCTCTGGTGGTTGCTGGTGATCAGGTACGAGTGTTGGTAGTCCAGACCTTGCAGGCCGCTGATGTGCCAGCGCGTGCGGCGCACCAGGTTCATCCAGGCTTTGTTGTTGCTGATCCACGCTTCGTGGGTGTGGCTCATCAGCCACAGTGAGGCGCGGCGGGCGAGGTCGAAGGGCAGCACTTTGATCAGCGCCACGCAGAACAGGAACGAGCACAGCAGAATCGTATTGAGCGCCAACAGCAGTGCGGCGATTACGCCGCGAATCGGGGCGGGCAGGAAGTCCAGCATTTACACATCCATAGGTCGGTTGGCGGCTTGGATCGCGGTCAGGGCGATGGTGTAGACGATGTCGTCGACCTGCGCGCCGCGCGGCAGGTCGTTCACCGGTTTGCGCAGGCCTTGCAGCATCGGGCCGAGGCTGACGCAGTCGGCGCTGCGCTGCACGGCTTTATGGGTGGTGTTGCCGGTGTTCAGGTCGGGGAAGACGAACACCGTGGCGCGACCGGCCACCTGGCTGTTCGGTGCCAGTTGCCGGGCGACGTCTGCGTTGGCAGCGGCGTCGTATTGCAGCGGGCCGTCGATCAGCAGCGAATGCTGTTGCTCGTGGGCGAGCAGGGTGGCTTCGCGGACTTTCTCGACTTCTTCGCCGCTGGCCGATTCGCCGCTGGAGTAACTGATCATCGCCACGCGCGGGGTGATGCCGAATGCGGCAGCCGAGTCGGCGCTTTGCAGAGCGATCTCGGCCAGTTCTGTTGCGCTCGGGTGCGGGTTCATCACGCAGTCGCCGTAGACCAGCACCTCTTCGGGGAATAGCATGAAGAACACCGACGACACCAGCGTGCAGCCCGGTGCGGTCTTGATCAGTTGCAGGGCCGGGCGGATGGTGTTGGCGGTGGTGTTGATCACGCCCGAGACCAGACCGTCGACCTCATCCAGCGCGAGCATCATGGTGCCGATCACCACGGTGTCTTCCAGCTGCTGTTCGGCCATCGGCGCGTTGAGGCTTTTGCTTTTGCGCAGGGCGACCATCGGCTCGATGTAGCGCTCGCGGATCAAATCCGGATCGAGAATCTCCAGCCCCGGCGGCAACTCGATACCTTGCGCGCGGGCCACCGCCTCGACGTCCTCGGGTTTAGCCAGCAACACGCAACGGGCGATGCCGCGCTCCTGGCAGATTGCTGCCGCTTGCACGGTGAGCGGCTCGCTGCCTTCGGGCAGGACGATACGTTTGTTCGCCGACTGCGCCCGTTGAATCAGTTGATAGCGGAATACCGCGGGTGACAGGCGCATTTCCCGCGGCGTGCCGCAGCGCTGATGCAGCCACTTGGCGTCGAGGTGGCTGGCGACGAAGTCGGTGATGATCTCCGCGCGCTCGCGGTCATCGATGGGGATTTCCTTGTTCAGGCCATTGAGCAGGTTGGCGGTGTCGTAGGAGCCGGTGCTCACCGACAACACCGGCAGACCGGCCTGCAACGCGCCACGGCAGAGATCCATGATGCGCGGATCGGGGAGGGTGTCGCTGGTCAGCAACAGGCCGGCCAGCGGTACGCCGTTCAACGCCGCGAGGCTGACCGCAAGAATGATGTCGTCGCGGTCGCCCGGGGTCACCACCAGCACGCCGGGTTTGAGCAGCTCCACGGTGTTGCGCATGGTGCGCGCGCAGATGATGATTTTGGTCATGCGCCGGGTTTCGTAATCGCCGGCGTTGAGCACCTGCGCGCCCATCAGGTCGGCGACGTCACGGGTGCGCGGTGCGTTGAGTTCGGGCTGGAACGGAATGCAACCGAGCAGGCGGAAATCACCGCTGCGCAACAGCGGCGAATGCTCCTTCAGACGTGTGGCGAAGGCATCCATGCTTTCATCGGTCTTGACCTTGTTGAGGATCACGCCGAGGACTTTCGGGTCTTTCGGGCCGCCGAACAATTGCGCCTGCAATTCCACGCGGCCGGAGAGCTCGGCGAGCACTTCGTTTTCCGGCGCCGAGACCAGAATCACCTCGGCATCCAGGCTCTTGGCCAGGTGCAGGTTGACCCGCGCGGCGTAACTGGCGCTGCGGGTCGGTACCATGCCTTCGACCACCAGCACGTCTTTACCGATGGCGGCTTGCTGATAAAGGGCGATGATTTCTTCGAGCAACTCATCGAGCTGGCCGTCGCCGAGCATCCGCTCGACGTGGGCCAGGCCCAGTGGCTGCGGCGGTTTCAGGCCGTGGGTGCGCGCCACCAGTTCGGTGGAGCGCTCAGGGCCGGTATCGCCCGGATGCGGCTGGGCAATCGGTTTGAAGAAGCCGACTTTCAGACCGGCCCGCTCCAGGGTACGCACCAGCCCGAGGCTGATGGAGGTCAGACCCACGCCAAAATCGGTGGGCGCGATAAAAAAAGTTTGCATGCGGATTCTCTAAGGGTGCATGGCAATGGTGGCGATCTATACGTGACCGCCTACCGCAATTCAGTCGCCAAGGTTATCGCTAACCGAGCCTTGTGCGCACCAACCGCAGGCAAAGGGTTGGCCTATTTTTTCAATACGTTGCGCCGGATCAAGAACCCAGGCCCGCGATTGCCACGGCGGCTGGTGACGCAGGTGCTGGGTGTGGCCACAGGAAAGCTCGGCCACCCAGTGACCGTCTTCATCCTGATGGAAGCCGGTGATCGTCGAATCCCGTTTGTCCGGGTTGTGTTCGCTTTCGCGCGATTGCTTCGCTAAACTTGGCCTTTCTATATTCTTATGCAAAAGGTCTCGCCCCATGCTGATCGCCGCCAATAAGGCTGTCTCCATCGACTATACCCTGACCAACGACGCTGGTGAGGTCATCGACAGCTCCGCCGGCGGCGCTCCGCTGGTCTACCTGCAAGGCGCAGGCAACATCATCCCGGGCCTGGAAAAAGCTCTGGAAGGCAAAGCTGTCGGTGACGAGCTGGAAGTTTCCGTTGAGCCGGAAGACGCTTACGGCGAATACGCCGCTGAACTGGTCAGCACCCTGAGCCGCAGCATGTTCGAAGGCGTTGACGAGCTGGAAGTCGGCATGCAGTTCCACGCTTCGGCGCCGGACGGCCAGATGCAGATCGTGACCATCCGTGACCTGGACGGCGACGACGTCACCGTCGACGGTAACCACCCACTGGCCGGTCAGCGCCTGAACTTCAAAGTGAAGGTCGTTGCCGTTCGTGATGCCAGCCAGGAAGAAGTCGCTCATGGCCACGTCCATGGCGAAGGTGGCCATCACCACTGATTTTCTGCGCTAAGCTTCGAGTACTGGAGAGGCGCCTGCGGGCGCCTTTTTAGTCCGCGGCTGTCCTTGGTGGCCTCGCCAAGTGGCTGTTTCGAGTAGAACACGGAATCCCTGGAGTACGTCATGAGTGCTTTTCACGACCTTAAGTTGACAGCCCTGGATGGTCAGGAGCTACCGCTGGCGCCTTTCAAGGGCCGAGTCGTGCTGGTGGTCAACGTCGCCTCCAAATGCGGCTTGACCCCACAGTACGCGGCACTGGAAAACCTCTATCAGCAATTCAAAGACAAAGGCTTCAGTGTGCTGGGCCTGCCGTGCAATCAGTTTGCCGGTCAGGAGCCAGGTACCGAACAGCAAATCCAGGAGTTCTGCAGCCTGAACTATGGTGTGACGTTTCCGTTATCGAGCAAGCTTGAAGTCAACGGCCATGATCGTCATCAGCTGTACCGCTTGCTGGCGGGTGAGGGCGCAGAGTTTCCGGGGGATATCACCTGGAACTTCGAGAAATTCCTGCTCGGCAAGGATGGCCGGGTATTGGCGCGATTCTCGCCGCGCACGCCGCCGGATGATCCGACCATTATCCACGCGATTGAAAAAGCGCTGGGCTGAAATACAAAAATCGCAGCCATCGAGCTGCGATTTTTTTTGCCTGACTTTTGACCCTTAATCATTCAGATCAATAGTGCTGTTCAAAGGCACTGACTGTTCATATTATCGCCGTCATAAAGTCATTCCCTGTGGAGCCTTCCAATGCCGGTTCAAGCCCTGTTCAAACCGTTCCACCTCGGTGCCCTCGAACTGCCGACCCGTGTGGTCATGGCGCCGATGACCCGCTCGTTTTCCCCAGGTGGCGTGCCCAATTCCAAAGTGATCGAGTACTACCGTCGCCGCGCTGCGGCCGGTGTTGGTCTGATCATCACCGAAGGCACCACCGTCGGTCACAAGGCTTCCAACGGTTACCCGAATGTGCCGCAGTTCTTCGGCGAAGCGCCACTGGCGGGCTGGAAGAAGGTGGTTGATGCGGTACACGCTGAGGGCGGCAAGATCGTTCCGCAACTGTGGCACGTCGGCAGCGTGCGCCGCATCGGCACCGAGCCGGACGCCAGCGTCCCGGCTTACGGCCCGACGGAAAAACTCAAGGATGGCCAGGTCGTGGTGCACGGCATGACCAAACAGGACATTCAAGACGTGATCGGTGCTTTCGCCCAAGCGGCGAAGGATGCGCAAAGCATCGGTATGGACGGCGTGGAAATCCACGGCGCCCACGGCTATCTGATCGACCAGTTCTTCTGGGAAGGCAGCAACCAGCGTACCGATGAATACGGCGGCAGCCTGGCCAACCGTTCGCGGTTCGCCATCGAGTTGATTCAAGCGGTGCGCGCGGCAGTCGGTGAAGGCTTCCCGATCATCTTCCGTTTTTCGCAGTGGAAGCAGCAGGATTACACCGCGCGTCTGGTGCAGACCCCGGAGGCGCTGGGCAAATTCCTCAAGCCGTTGGCCGACGCCGGGGTGGACATTTTCCACTGCTCGACGCGGCGTTTCTGGGAGCCTGAATTTGATGGTTCCGAGCTGAACCTGGCGGGCTGGACGCGCAAGCTGACCGGCAAACCGACCATTACCGTGGGCAGCGTCGGTCTGGACGGCGAGTTCCTGCAGTTCATGGTCAACACCGATAAAGTCGCGCAACCGGCGAGCCTGGAGAAACTGCTGGAGCGTCTGAACAACGACGAATTCGATCTGGTGGCGGTTGGCCGTGCGCTGCTGGTGGATCCGGACTGGGCGCTGAAAGTCCGTGAAGGGCGTGAGCAGGACATTCTGCCGTTCAGCCGTGAGGCGTTGATGACCCTGGTTTAAGCGTCGCCATTACCGACCCCTTCGCGAGCAAGCCCGCTCCCACATTTTGAAATGCATTCCAAAATGTGGGAGCGGGCTTGCTCGCGAAGAGGGCATCAGAGTCGACGATTATCTAAGGCAATGTCTGCGCATTCGGCACCACCTGCTCCCACATTTTGAAATGCATTCCAAATGTGGGAGCGGGCTTGCTCGCGAAGAGGGCATCAGAGTCGACGATTATCTAAGGTAATGTCTGCGCATTCGGCACCACCTGCTCCCACATTTTGAAATGCATTCCAAATGTGGGAGCGGGCTTGCTCGCGAAGAGGGCATCAGAGTCGACGATTATCTAAGGCAATGTCTGCGCATTCGGCAACACCTGCTCCCGCACACACGCGCCACGCAAATGCTTTTCAAACTGCTCGATGATCGCCGCCCACCCCTGGCGACTGGCATGCTGCCGCGCATTCAGACGCACACAGCGCAAGCGCTCATCTTCCTCCAGCAGCCACGCCGCCGCATCGCAAAACGCTTCCTCATCCCCGGGCATCGCCAACACGCCGTTGTAGCCGTGACGGATGTGCTGCGCCGCCGCAGCCTGATCGTAAGCCACCACCCCCAGACCGGACGCCAGTGCTTCAAGCACCACGTTGCCGAAGGTTTCGGTCATGCTCGGAAACAGAAAGATATCGCCCGACGCATAGTGCGCTGCCAGCGCTTCGCCGCGTTGTGAGCCACAGAAAATCGCCTGCGGGATTTGCTTCAGCGCCAGACGTTGCGGCCCGTCGCCGACCACGATCAGCTTCAGATTGCGCTGTGGATAAGTGCTGCACAGGGTGTCGAAGCAGCGCTTGAGCAGGCCGAGGTTCTTCTCCGGGGCCAGACGTCCGACGTGAATCACCGCGATGTCCTGCTCGGACAAACCCCATTGTTCACGCAAGCCGTTCAGGCGCTTGGCCGGGTGAAACAACTGGCTGTCTACGCCACGGGACAGCAGGGCGAGGCGATCGAAATGCCGACGCTCCAGTTCCAGGCGCTGACTGACACTGGGCACCAGGGTCATCGCCGAACGGTTGTGAAACCAGCGCAGATAATGCGTGAGCAAGCGCGTCAGCAAACTCAGCCCGTATTGGTTGGTGTATTGCTGGAAATTGGTGTGAAAGCCGCTGACCACCGAGATCCCCAGACGTCGCGCCGCGCGCAAGGCCGACAAACCGAGCGGGCCTTCGGTGGCGATGTACAGCACATCCGGGCGCTGGCGTTTCCAGCGCCGCAGCAGCTTGTGCATCGACGACTGACCCCATTGCAGACCGGGATAACCCGGCAATGGCCAGCCCCGACACAACAGCAAGGCATCGTCCTCGACGCGCTGCGGATCGCCCGCCTGACGCGGGCGCACCAACTCCACCTGATGTCCACGCGCTCGTAAGCCATCGCACAAGCGGCCAAGGGTATTGGCCACCCCGTTGATTTCCGGTGGGAAGGTTTCGCTGATCAGGGTGATATGCAGAGCTGTCGTCATGACCTCAGTGTCGGCTGAGGCCATGTCGTGCCTGTGACGTTCGGATGATGGATTTGTGACTGGCTGTCTGGGGCGGCCTAGCGCTGCGTGACGAGGTTCTCCGCACCCCGTTCACGCACCCAGAACAATGTTGCCCCGGCCACAGCGGCCGGCATCATCAGGATGTTGACCACTGGAATCAGCAGCGCCAGATAGACGATCCCGCCAAAACTCATGCTCTGCCAGCGCTTCTGGCGCAGCCAGGCGAGCATTTCGTTCCAGCCCAGTTTGTGGTTGTCCGCCGGGTAGTCGATGTACTGGATCGCCATCATCCACACGCCGAACAGCAGCCACAGCGGTGCGGCGACGATGTTCACCACCGGGATGAACGAGAGGATGAACAGGCCGATCGCCCGGGGCAGGAAGTAGCCGAGTTTGCGCATTTCCCGGGCGAGGGTACGCGGGATCATAGCGATCAGCTCGCCCCAGCTGAAGGCCGGGAAATCATCGGTGCCGCGCACCACCACTTCGACTTTTTCCGCGAGGAAGCCGTTGAACGGCGCGGCGATCACGTTGGCGAGCATGGTGAAGGTGAAGAACACCATCAGCGCCACCAGCACCACGAACAGCGGCCAGAGGATGTAGCTGAGGAAACTCAACCAGTCGGGCAGCGATGGCATCAGGCTGTCGACCCACAGGCTGAACTGATGGCCGGCCAGATAGATCAATCCGACGAACAGCACCAGGTTGATTGCCAGTGGCAGCAACACGAACAGGCGCAGGCCGGGGCTGAGAACCAGTTTGAGGCCTTCGCGCAGGTATTGCGGGCCGGACAGAACAGGTGCGGGCATAAGGTGCTCCGAGCAAGGGAAAACGCGCCGACCTTACCGGCTTTGCACTGCGTGCGAAAGCGCGGCAGAGCGATCGACATTCACTGTAACAAAGACGTCGATCTGGTCGGAGTCTGCGCATAGAGACCACCTATGAGCTGGATTGTTAAACCGTATTTCCTTAATCTTGCCCCCCTCGATACGCTGCACCCAACTTTTTACAGGACTGTCGAGCTCATGCCTTCCCCAAGGTTATCCACAGTCCTTTTTTATTCCCGCCGGCAGTCCGGCGTTCCGCGCCAGTCTTTCGGCCCGGTCAACAGGAGCAGGTCATGTCTGAAGTCCGTCATTCGCGAGTGATTATTCTCGGTTCCGGCCCTGCCGGTTACAGCGCTGCGGTCTACGCCGCCCGTGCCAACCTCAAGCCACTGCTGATCACCGGCATGCAGGCTGGCGGTCAATTGACCACCACCACCGAAGTCGACAACTGGCCAGGCGACGTTCACGGCCTGACCGGTCCGGCGCTGATGGAGCGGATGCGCGAGCACGCCGAGCGCTTTGAAACCGAGATCGTTTTCGATCACATCAACGCCGTGGACTTCGCTGCCAAGCCATACACCCTGACCGGCGACAGCGCGACTTACACCTGCGACGCCCTGATCATCGCCACCGGCGCCAGCGCTCGTTACCTGGGCCTGCCGTCGGAAGAAGCGTTCATGGGCAAAGGCGTTTCGGCCTGCGCGACCTGCGACGGTTTCTTCTACCGCAACAAGCCAGTGGCTGTGGTCGGCGGTGGCAACACCGCTGTTGAGGAAGCACTGTACCTGGCCAATATCGCCAGCACCGTGACCCTGATCCACCGTCGCGAAACCTTCCGCGCCGAAAAGATCCTGATCGACAAGCTCAACGCCCGTGTGGCCGAAGGCAAGATCATCCTCAAGTTGAACGCCAACCTCGACGAAGTGCTGGGCGACAACATGGGCGTGACCGGTGCGCGTCTGAAGAACAACGACGGCAGCTTCGACGAAATCAAGGTCGACGGCGTATTCATCGCGATCGGCCACACTCCGAACACTTCGCTGTTCGAAGGCCAGTTGACCCTGAAAGACGGTTACCTGGTGGTGCAGGGCGGCCGTGACGGCAACGCGACTGCAACCAGCGTCGAAGGCATCTTCGCTGCCGGTGACGTGGCCGACCACGTTTACCGTCAGGCCATCACCTCGGCCGGCGCCGGCTGCATGGCGGCACTGGACACCGAGCGTTACCTGGACGGTCTGCAGAACGCTTCGTTCTAAATCGCAGACACAAAAAAACCGGCTTCGGCCGGTTTTTTTTGTGCCCGTGTTTCCGCTACACCGCATAACCCTGTGGGAGCGGGCTTGCTCGCGAAAGCGTTGTCTCAGACAAAGAAAAGTCGCCTGACACGGCGCCTTCGCGAGCAAGCCCGCTCCCACAGGGGATGGCGTTGTCTATGGGATTCAGCGGCGGGTCAGGGGCTGAGCGGTGAACTTCACGCCGGCCAGACCGTGCTTGATCAGCGCACGGATATTGCCGTGGTCGCTGCCCTCAGGCGTCGCCACCACCGAACGGTAATGTTCACCGAACGCCAGCAGCGCTTCTTCATCGCTCAGGCCTTCCAGCAGTGCCAGGCCCAGGGTCTTGCACGAGCCTTCGTTCTGCCCGGCGGCGTTTTCCACGCCACCGTTGTTGAACGCCTGAGGCTGATAGTCGTAACCGGCGGCGATGAAAGCCAGGGTGTCGGCGAAAGCGTGCTCGCCGCTTTTGAGGCTGGCGCGCAGGGTGTTCAGATCACTCATTGGGTTTTCCTTTGGCGAACGCCGCTTGTTGCTCGGCGCTGGCTTCTTGCTGATATTGGGCTTTCCACTCGGCGTAAGGCATGCCGTAAACCACTTCGCGTGCGTCATCGAGGCTGACCTCGATCTGCTGCTCATCGGCGGCAGCCTTGTACCACTTGGACAGGCAGTTGCGGCAGAACCCGGCGAGGTTCATCAGGTCGATGTTCTGCACGTCCTTGCGGCTGTCCAGGTGAGCGACCAGCCGGCGGAAGGCGGCGGCTTCGAGTTCGAGGCGTTGTTGCTCGGTCATGATGGGCTCTGTGCAGTCTATTCGTGGCGCGGATGATAAAAGTCTGGCGCGCGATGCGCCAGACATGCTCAGCGGCTGGCGGCGAGCGTAATCGACACCGACTCGGCAAACCGCAGCGCATGCGGCTTGTCGACTTCGACTTCGGCGTACAACACCGCGGTATTGGTCATCACCAGGTCCAGCAATTCCTGGGTCAGGCGTTCGAGCAGCGCAAAGCGATTGCCCTCGACGTGGGCGATGATCGCCTTGGTGATGGTGCGATAGTTCAGCGCGTGGTCGATGTCGTTGTCGCGCACCGCTTCCTGCGCGGCGTACTGGATGGTGAGGTTGATCAGCACATCCTGCTTGTTGAGGATCTCGTCCTCGTTGATCCCGATAAAGGTGCGCAGGCGCAGATCCTTGACCCGGATGCGCGCCATTCCCGGTTGAAGTTGTGACATTTACTTGCTCCGTCCAATCAATTGCAGGAACTCCTGGCGGGTGTTGCTCGACTCGCGAAAGGCGCCGAGCATGACCGAGGTGTTCATGGTCGAATTCTGTTTCTCGACACCGCGCATCATCATGCACATGTGCCGGGCCTCGATGACCACCGCGACGCCGGCGGCATCGGTGACCTGTTGCACCGCATCGGCAATCTGCCGGGTGAGGTTTTCCTGAATCTGCAGGCGCCGGGCGAACATGTCCACCAGCCGCGCGATCTTCGACAGCCCCAGCACCTTGCCTGTCGGAATATAAGCCACATGGGCCTTGCCGATGAAGGGCAGCAGGTGATGTTCGCATAACGAGTAGAGCTCGATGTCGGCGACGATGATCATCTCGTCGCTGTCGGAAGCGAACAGCGCGCCATTGACGATCTCATCCACACTCTGTTCGTAGCCGTGACACAGATACTGCATGGCTTTCGCCGCGCGCAGCGGCGTGTCGAGCAAGCCTTCGCGGTCGGGATCTTCGCCGAGGCCGATGAGGATCTCGCGGTAATTCTCGGGCAGGGAACGGGTCATGGCAGATCCTCGCGCAGCAACTTATTTGACGTGACGTCCGCCGTTGACGGTCAGGGTCGTGCCGGTGACATAGGGGTTGTCGAGCAGATAGCGCAGGCTCTGGTAGATCACTTCGCTGCCGGGCTCGATGCCCAGCGCGGATTTGGCCAGTGCCTTGGCGCGGTACGCCGCGTCGTCGTCGGGATTGAACAATAGCAGGGCTGGCGCGATGCCGTTGACCTTGATTGCCGGCGCATAGCGTGCGGCGAAGGACAGGGTCAGGCTGTCGAGCCCGGCCTTGCTGGCGCAATAACCGATGTGTTTGCTGCTGCCCTTGCGCGTGACATCGTCGCTGATGTGGATAATGTCGGCCGGCGTCGAGCGCTTGAGCATGTCGGCGCAGTGCAGGTTGATCAGGTATGGCGCGAGCATGTGCAAGTTGAACATGCGCGAGAAGGCTTCAGCTTCACTGCCCGGGGTTTCCGCCAGCCATTCGGAGGCGTTGTGCACGATGGCGCGCAGGCTATCGGTGCGGGTCTTCAGTTCATCGATGAAGGCAAGGATGGCAGCTTCGCTGGAAAAGTCCGCGAACACGCCGATAGCGCCCAGATCCTGCAAGGTTTGCACGCCGGGACGTTCGCTGCGGTAGGTAAAGATGACCCGATGGCCGTCCTCAAGCAAACGCTGCGCGCAGTGCAGACCGACACGCTGGCCGGCACCGGTAATGAGGATCGGGGCGGAGGATATGGACATGAACGGCTCGCGTCGCGGTGGGAGTAAAAACTATAACAGTGACGCGGGGTGCCCACCTATCGCAAGACGGGTGCTGTGCTTTTGTGGGAGCCGGGCTTGCTCGCGAAGGCGGTGTGCCAGGCACGGATACATCAACTGACACGACGCTTTCGCGAGCAAGCCCGCTCCCACATGGGCTCTCAGCGGTTTTGAGACACTGGTTCAACAGGCAGTCGAGGTGCTGGAACACTGTTCAGCCAGTTCGCCAGCAACCGCGTCGACAACGGAATAAAGAAATACACCATCAACGGCGTCAGGCACGCCGTGCTGATCAACACCCGCGGCAGCAGGCTCATCTCGCCCAGCAGCGGCCCGAGGACAAAGTTGAACAGCAGTGACACCGGGAAGAACGCCAGCCAGATCGCCACGGCCTGTTTCCAGCGCGGTGGCCGTTGACCGGCCGCGCCGAACCAGCCTTCGATGCCGCTGACGCGGTGTTCTTTGGGGTGTGCAAACAGATCGCTGCCACGGGCCAGCCACGCGGTACGCGAGGCCGAGTGCTCCCAGGCGTGCAGGGTCTGCTCGTCGACGAAGCGGAAAATGATCTGGAATTCGTTGTCACCGGGTGGCGGAGCGAGCACGCCGGAACCCAGGTAACCGGGAAAGTCTGTGGCCAGTTGTTCGCCTTCGCGCAGCCAGGTCATCAGGTCCTGATAGCGGCCGTCGGCGACGCGACGCGCAACCATCAGCGTGACGGGGGAAGTAGACATTATGTATCTCCGTATTCCGAGTGCGTCGCTCCGGGTAGGAACTTCGCAATACGCAGGCGGGGGTAGGAGCCTGCGCTTTTCAACAAGCAAGGATTATTCCTGATTTTCGTGATTAAACCAGAGACGTTCGTCGCAGATCATTGCTTGAACGCTGATGGGGCATCGGATATAGAATGGGATCCAAGAACCATCAAGGACATTGATCGGACAATGCCTGTCATAACGGACATTCACCCTGCCTCGCAGGCCTCTGTCGCGCTCGAGCGTGAAGAGCTGTTTCCCATTCGTGAGGTTTCGCGGCTGACGGGCGTGAATCCCGTCACGCTACGTGCATGGGAGCGTCGCTACGGGTTGATTCAACCAACGCGCACCGAAAGCGGGCATCGTCTGTATTCGATGACCGAAATCGAGCGTGTGCGCAGCATTGTCGACTGGATTGATCGCGGCGTGGCCGTGAGCAAGGTCGGCAAGATCCTCGCCAGGACCGAGCCGTTGAAAGCCTTGGCCCATATTATTTCCGATGATCTGGTACAGGCTGATTACGCGCAGTGGCAGCAGCAGGTGCAACTCGCCGTCCGTTCATTTGACGATCGGGCGCTGGATCAGGTCTACAACCAGATCTTCTCGTCCTACGCGTTGCCGGTGGTGTTTCAGGACATCCTCATGCCTTTGTGGCTGCAGATGCTGCAGCGCCAGGACGCCTTCGGCCAGACCAGCGAGTGGCTGTTTTTCGATGGCTTTCTGCGGGCGCGGGTCCTGCAGCGCATCGTCGTGCTGCGCGGCACGCAGCCGCGCAAAGTGGTCGTCAGCGCGCTGGCCGGTCAGTGCCGAGAGCTCGAGTTGCTGGTCGCCGCGTTGTTTCTCAGTGGCAATGACGCCGGGGTGCGGGTGCTGACCACCGGTCAGCCATTCGATGAGTTGGCGCTGGTGTGCGAGCGGATCAAGCCGCAGGCGCTGGTGCTGTTTTCCAATCACGCTCCGACAGCCGATTTGCCGCGACGGTTGAACCGTCTGGCCTTGAGCCTCGATTGTCAGGTGATGCTGGCCGGTGATACCGCGGATCTGGCGCAGGACAGCCTGGCGGGTTCTTCGATTGGTTGTCTGGGCAACGAAGGGGCGACAATGCGTCAGCGCATGACGCAGTTTCTCGCGGGCAAACTGGATACGTGAATTTCAGGTGTGCAGGGCAGGGTGGGTCAGGCGATGTTGCTGCAGGATGAACTGGCGCAGGCGTTCGGTTTCGTCGGCATCGGTCTGGCTGAGTTCATAGGCAAAGAAACCCTGTTCGGTCTCTCGCTCGAAGTTGCCACGCAGGGAGATCCGCTCATAACCTGACGGGCTGAACCACAGGGCGAAATGCCTCGGCGGTTTGGTTTTGTTGCGCATCTCCAGCAGCAGGCCTTTGTGCGATACCTCGTGAACCCACATCGCCCCCGGCTGGCCCTTGGCGTTTTCCAGTGCCACCGGTTCTTCGAGCGTCAGACGCCATGGCCGGATCATCGGGCCGTCTTCGTAAATGCTGGGTACACCGAGACGCAGATGCAGCGCGTGGAATTCGTCCTCCACCAGATGCAGCGGGAAAGTCATCTGCTGGTTTTCGAAGTTGGCCTGAATGGTCACTTGTTCGTGAGCAGCGAGGCGCGTGAGCAGATCGCGGATTTGCGAACCACCGTTGACCAACAGGCTCGACGTCGCATCCCGCACATTAAGCTGCGGGTTATGCTGCATGGTCTGGATGAAATCCAGCTCATCCTGGGTCAGGAGTGCGTCGCGTTGCATGGCCTGGCTCGAAAGAAATAGTTACAAAGTCATTGGTGATTGTAGTTAATGACACTTAGTTCGCAGTTTTGTTTGCGCCGTTCGTCGCTTTCAAAGCTGCCAGCTCCGCCTGCAGTGCGGCGACCTCGGCTTCCAGCTGTGTCACACGATGCTGGGCCTTGACCTGAACGGTCACATCCTTCTGCACGCCGACGAAGTAAGTCAGCCCGTCATCCGCGTTTTTCACCGTCGACAGTGACAGCTCATTCCAGAACGGCGTGCCGTCCTTGCGGTAGTTGCGCAGTGTTTCCCGACACGATCCACCGTTGCGCAGCACCTCGCGAATCCGCGTCAGGCTCGCCTGATCGCGGTCTCCGGCCTGCAGAAAACGGCAGTCCTGATAGAGGATTTCTTCGCTGGTGTAGCCGCTCAGGCGTTCGAAGGCCGGGTTTACATAGATCAGGATGTTGTCCTGCTCGCCTTCTTTCTCTGCCACCACAATTCCATCGTTCGACGCGTTGATCACCATTTGCAGCAGACTGGCATTGATCATCTGTGAATCCTTTCAGCATTGTCGATGGCTCGCATTCTAGAAGATCAATCGGCGCTGTCTATAGGCCATCAGTGTCCGTTGAGAGCCAATCGCAACTTCATCCTTCGGGCTGGTACTATCGCGGCTCTTTTTTTTCGTTTCAGGATCCGTTTGATGAAAGTCGCCATTCTCTCCGGTTCGGTCTACGGCACTGCCGAAGAAGTCGCTCGCCATGCCCAGAATCTGTTGAAAGCCGCCGGTTTTGAAACCTTCTACAGCCCACGTGCCAGCCTGGCGGATCTGCTGTCTTTCGGCCCTGAAGCGCTGCTTGCCGTGACCTCGACTACCGGCATGGGCGAGTTGCCGGATAACCTCATGCCGCTGTATTCGACGATTCGCGATCAATTGCCAATGGCCTGGCGCGGCTTGCCCGGCGCGGTGATCGGCTTGGGCGATGCCAGTTACGGCGATACGTTCTGCGGCGGCGGCGAACTGATGCGCGAGTTGTTCGCCGAGCTGGGCGTGCGCGAAGTGCAGGACATGCTGCGTCTGGACGCCAGCGAAAGCGTGACCCCGGAAGCCGACGCCGAGCCATGGCTGGCGCAACTGATCGCCACGCTCAAGGGCTGATCGCGCGCTCGCGCAGCAAGGCCAGCCAGGCCTGGGCGGCTTTTGACAGATAGGCGCCCTGACGCCAGATGAACGCGATGTCCCAGCGCAGATAATCCGGCGCGCGCAACGTCAGGCGCACCACGCCCGGACGCTCCAGTGCCCGGGCGACCACGCTGGGCAGCAGCACCACGCCTTGCCCGGCGGCGACCAGTGCCACGAGAAAGTCCGCCTGGCCGCTGCGCCCACCCTCTTTAGGGGTGAAACCCATTTGCTGGCAGGCCTGCAATAACCGGTCATTGAGCACGAAACTGCGCTGGTACAGCAGGAACGGCGTGTCGGCCAACTCCTCAAGAGCAATCTCGCCGCGAGCCGCCAACGGATGATCCACCGGCAGCAACGCATCGAGTTTCTCGTCGCAGAACGGCTGAAAGTCGAACTGCGGATCTTTCGGCAACAGGCTGCCGCCCAACTCCAGTTCGCCGCTGAGTACCGCCTGCTCGACGTTGCGACTGCCGCCTTCAAGCAATTGAATGCTGATGTTCGGATAGCGCCGCCGATACTCGGCGAACAGTCCGGCGAATAACGCATCACTGCCCAGCAGCGGCAGACCGAGGCGCAATTCGCCGCGCGCCAGTTGGCTCAGATCATCCAGCTCACTCAGCAACTCATTGCGCAAACGCAACATGCCTTCGGCCCGCTGCAGCACCACGCTGCCCGCGGCGGTCAGGCGCAGTTGCGAGCCGAGCCGTTCGAGCAACGGCGTGCCGAGGCTCTGCTCCAGTTGCGCGACTTGCTTGCTCACTGCCGACTGGCTGATGTGCAGGGTTCTCGCCGCTTGGGTGAAGCCACCTTGATGCATGACTTCGACAAAACTGCGCAGCTGTTTGAATTCCATGATCCGATTCCGTTTTGGAATAGTGCTGAGTCTAACAATTCGCTTCTGGGATGACAGGCCGCTTCGTAAAATAAGCCCCTGTCAGGAGCCCATCATGAACGCCGCATCCCTCAAGTATCTTTCCCGTCTATTCGCCGAGCTGGCCGTGTTGCTCGGTCTCTACCTGCTCGGCTGCCAGATCGCCGCGTGGCTGGCCTGGCCGATTCCCGGCGGAGTCATCGGCATGGCCTTGTTGCTGCTGGCGTTCGCGTTCGGCTGGGTCAAACCGGCGGCGCTGCAACTGGGGGCCGGATTGCTGATGGCCGAGATGCTGCTGTTCTTTATTCCGGCGCTGATGAGCCTGCTCGACTACGGCGCGCTGTTACGCAATGACGGCTGGCGGATTCTGCTGGTGATCGGCGCCAGTACCCTGATGGTGATGCTGGTGACCGCGTTCACCGTAGAGCTGGCCGTGCGTCTGAGGCGGTCCCATGAAGCTTGAATGGATGCCGATGTTCTGGCTCGCCTTCACTCTGCTGGCGTACCTGTTCAGTCGCTGGATTTATCGGCGCACCGGGCGCTATCTGCTGTCGCCGCTGATTCTGGTGCCGGCACTGCTGCTGGCGCTCGCCGTGCCGCTGCACACCGCGTATGCCGAATATTCGAGCAACACCCATTGGTTGATGCTGGTGCTCGGGCCGGTGACGGTCGCCTTCGCCGTGCCGATCTGGCAACAGCGGCGCTTGTTGGTGCGGCACTGGTCAGCGCTGTTGCTGGGTATGCTCGCCGGCAGCGCGGCGTCGATCGCCACCTCGTTCGGACTGGCCAGGGCGCTGGCGCTGGACACCTCAGTCACGATGTCGCTGGTGCCGCGTTCGATCACCACGCCATTCGCCATGCCGTTGGCGCAGGATCTGGGCGGTGTGCCCGAGCTCACCGCGGTGTTCGTGATGTTCACTGGCGTGTTCGGCGCGATGCTCGGCGGTGTATTGCTCAAGTGGTTGCCGCTGCGCAGTGCGCTGGCGCGTGGTGCGTTGTTTGGGGTTGGCGCGCATGGGGCCGGGGTCAGTCGGGCGCATGAAGTGGGCGGTGAGGAAGGCTCGGTGGCGGGGCTGGTGATGGTGCTGACCGGGCTGCTCAATCTGTTCGCCGCGCCTTTGTTGGCGTCGTTGCTTTGACATGGATCCAAGCTGTTTGCATTGCTGACCCGCTCAGTCATCAAGCTGGCTGGCAATGCAACTACGTGAATTGTGGGAGCTGACTAGACTGCTGACACGTGCAAAACAATAAGAACGCAGAGGTGCATACAGTGAGCGTAGCCCCCGTCCAATCGCCCCTTGATGTCAAAGACCAGGTCAGTGCCGCGGAATGGCAGACCCGGGTCGATCTGGCCGCCTGCTATCGACTGGTGGCGCTGCATGGCTGGGATGACCTGATCTTCACCCACATTTCCGCCAAGGTTCCGGGCACCGAAGACTTCTTGATCAACCCGTTCGGGTTGATGTTCCATGAGATCACCGCCTCGAGCCTGGTCAAAGTCGATCAGGCCGGCAACAAGCTCATGGACAGTCCCTACGAAATCAATCCCGCCGGTTACACCATCCACAGCGCCGTGCACGAGGTACGGCACGATGTGGTTTGTGTGCTGCATACCCACACCGCGTCCGGTGTAGCCGTTTCCGCGCAAAGACAGGGTGTGTTGCCGATCAGCCAGCAGTCGCTGTTCGTGCTGTCGAGCCTGGCCTATCACGCCTACGAAGGCGTGGCGCTGAATCACGAAGAGAAGGCGCGCTTGCAGGCCGACCTGGGCGATAACAATTTCCTGATGCTGCACAACCATGGTCTGTTGACCTGTGGCGGCACCATCGCCGACACCTTTCTGATGATGTTCACCTTCCAGCGCGCCTGCGACATTCAGGTCATGGCGCAAACCGGCGGTGCTGAACTGATCGCCATCGAACCGCAAATCCTCGCGGGCGCCAAGGCGATGATCGCCGGCGTGACCAAAAGTGCTCAAGGCATGGGCGGCGCGCTGGCTTGGCCGGCACTGCTGCGCAAACTCGATAAACAAGACCCCGGATATAAACTCTAATGCCTCTTGCCGAGATTCCTCTGTGTGTCTGGCGCAAACGCAGCCGGACGTTTGTCTTTCGCGGCCAGTCGATCCGTTACTGGACGGCGGGGCAGGGTGAACCGCTGCTGCTGATCCATGGTTTCCCGACGGCCAGTTGGGACTGGCACTACCTGTGGCAGCCGCTGGCCCAGCGTTACCGAGTGATCGCCTGCGACATGCTCGGTTTCGGTGATTCGGCCAAACCGCTGAATCACCAGTACAGCCTGCTGGAGCAGGCCGACCTGCAACAGGCGCTGTTGGCGCATCTTCAGGTCGAGCAAGCGGTGCACCTGCTGGCCCACGATTATGGCGACAGCGTTGCCCAGGAACTGCTCGCCCGGCATTACGAAAATCGTATCGAGGTCGCCAGTTGTGTCTTTCTCAATGGCGGCCTGTTCCCGGAAACCCATAGACCGGTGTTGATGCAAAAGCTGCTGCTCAGTCCGGTGGGCTGGATGATCGGGCGTGCGTTTACCCGTGATGCATTGGTGAAAAGTTTTCGGCAGATTTTCGGCCCGCAGACCCGGCCCAGCGAGAGCGAACTGGATGATTTCTGGAGTCTGATCGAGACCCATCGCGGCCCGCGCATCCTGCACAAATTGATCGGCTATATCCCGGAGCGTCGGGTGCAACGTGACCGCTGGGTGTCGGCGATGCAACGTGGTGAGGTGCCGTTGCGAGTGATCGATGGCGAAGTCGATCCGATCTCCGGTGCGCACATGGTCGAGCGTTACCGCAAGCTGATTACCGAGGCCGACACCGTACTGTTGCCGGGCATCGGCCACTATCCGCAGATCGAAGCGCCGGTGCAGGTGCTCAAGCATTATCTGGCGTTTCGTGAGCGCCTGGAGTTGCCGCCACGCAAGGTGGCGTGTTCCTGAAAGATCAAGAGATCGCAGCCTGCGCCAGCTCCTGCACCGATCTTCTGTAGGAGCTGCCGCAGGCTGCGATCTTTTGATTTTGCTGTTCATCATCCCCCAGCCTTATCGCCCACCATTCAGCCCCAGCCGTGTTCGTTGTGACCGAACGCCCCGTGCCTGACACTCGGGATTATTGTCCCTCAGGCCAGCTGGAGTTCCCGCGATGAATGAGTCCGTACGTTTCGAAGATAAAGTCGTGATCGTCACCGGCGCCGGTGGTGGCCTCGGTCGTGCGCACGCTTTGCTGTTCGCCCGGCACGGCGCCAGAGTGCTGGTCAACGACCTCGGCGGCTCGACCCAGGGGGAAGGTGCCAACGCCTCCGCCGCCGACCGTGTGGTGGCGGAAATTCGCGAAGCCGGCGGCATCGCCGAGGCCAACCACGATTCGGTCACCGACGGCGACAAACTGGTGCAAAACGCCCTCGATGTCTTTGGCCGTGTCGACGTGGTGGTGAACAACGCCGGGATCCTGCGCGACAAGACCTTTCACAAGATGGACGACGCCGACTGGGATCTGGTCTATCGCGTCCACGTCGAAGGCGCCTACAAAGTCACCCGCGCCGCCTGGCCGCACCTGCGCGAGCAAAGCTACGGTCGGGTGATCTTCACGGCTTCGACTTCGGGCATCTATGGCAACTTCGGCCAGTCCAACTATGGCATGGCCAAACTTGGTCTCTACGGACTGACCCGAACCCTGGCCATCGAAGGACGCAAGAACAACATCCTGGTCAACGCCATCGCCCCCACCGGTGGCACGCGCATGACCGAAGGCCTGATCCCGCCGCAAGTGTTCGAACAGCTCAAACCGGAACTGGTCAGCCCGCTGGTGGTGTACCTGGCCAGCGAGCAGTGCCAGGAGACCTCCGGCCTGTTTGAAGTCGGTGGCGGCTGGATGGGCAAGGTGCGCTGGGAACGCAGCCTCGGCGCCGGGTTCGATCCCCGCAGCGGCTTCTCCCCGGAAGATGTCGCGGCGCACTGGCAACAGATCTGCGATTTCGAGGGCGCGGCGCATCCGAAGGACAATATTGAAGCGTTGAAGGAGATGATGGGGAATTTGCAGAAGTATTCGCTTTAACAGGAAAAATAACGAGCAGGCACAAAGTGTTTGCTCGTTTTTTTATTTATAAGTTTGAATCCGGGCTTTCCATTGGCAGCACGCCGTGCCTTGACGGTCGGCAATACGATCCTTGTCGAGAGGCGATGCTTGAGTCGTTTTAAGTTGCGACAAGGCCTGAATTCAAAGTCTGAACACTCCATGAATTAAAGCTTGTTTGATTGAGTGCGCTTTCGAATTTTCTTTAATCGCAGGGTTGTGTACTTCTACGCAATAAGAAGTGTTCGATGGGTTTTTCGGAGTTTTCTTTCAGGAGGGTACGCTTGCTTTTTGTCAGGCATAAAAAAGGCCGCTGCAAACGCAGCGGCCAAGGTAAGACGTTGGATCAAGGAGCTACAAATCAACGTCAGTGAACACCGGGGCGATCAATCCGAAGATTCGATTGATCTGAAAACGGTCAGCGATGGCGTGAGGGGCTCAGCAGCCAAGGCTTCCTGCTTCACGGCGCCTGCCGTGAAAGCCCGCTCAGAATAAGGGGTTCGATCCGAAGGAAAAATACCGATTCCGGACATGCACTGTTACGGGGCATGCAACAGTCCAAGGGCTCAACGAGGGCATTGCCCCTTCGCCAGAGGGCAGCCGCGTGCAGTCCATGTCGTGGCGCCACTGAGGGGCCGATGCTTATTTTGATCAATATATTGCCGCAGCAATGCTGTTTCTTTTGCACGATGTGAAGTTGCCGATCCTGGCGTCTCTATTCAATGGGATTGCTGAATAACGAATACAGGGCAGAGGCACTAGACGTCAGTCGAGTGCGGTGTGGGTCAAATCACATTTATGTTTCGACATTAACGCTGTGTCATATGCGGTCATGTTCTCTGGATTTTGGTATTGGTTGTGAGGTTGGGAGTTGGTTTGTCCTTATTTAGATTGGGTTGCCAATTTTTGGAATTGGCTGATCGACTTCTCATAAGGGCAATTCAATGAACGTCATGAACACACATATTCTCACTCAAGACAGCACTGCGCCGACATGGCTGAGCCGTGTAGGGGCGGAAGAGAAACTTAAGTACTGCGAGCTGGAACAGCAGTGGGTCGATAGCCAGGTCGAGCTGGATCGGCAACTGGAGGACGCCGCAAGTTTGCGCGCTTTCGCCCGTTCACTGATGAGTCGGGAGTTGGAGCAGGACTTCGGCAACCCACTGGATCCCGATTTGATCGTCACTCACAGCCGTTATGTATTCCAGGCGGCGGGGCGCACGGTGATTCAGGAGGACAGGCGCTCGTTGACGGATCTGTTGCTGCAAGGCCTGCATGAGCCGGGCATGCGCGGGCGAATCAGCTTTTCCGGGGACGGACTGCCCGCGGGTCTGAACCAGCCATGGCTGGAAAAAATCGTCACCAGCAGTGTTCGCGCCGAATACGGTGTCCGCTTGCGCAAGGCGTACGAACGCCAGGGCGTGCTGGCAGCCTTGAACAGTCTCATCCGTGATCAATTGCTGCTGAGTGCTTTTGCCGCGAAGTGTCAGGGACATTTGAGTGATGCCAACTTGCAGCGGATTCAAAGAGCCGTCGCGGGGGACGCGGCGCTGACGATTGCCCCTTTGCAGCTGCGTGCGGACGTCCGCGCGCTCAAGGATCTGGTGGCCGTCGGCAGTCGCGGCGCGGGCGAGGATAGCTGGCTGCTGTATGCCCCGGGGTCGCCCGACGGTCGGGACTGGTATGAGAAACACACCTTCCGAATCCTCAATCTTGAAGTAGCGGCCTGGGCGGCCACCGAGCGTGGACGTGACTATCTGACCTGGCAGTCCCATGCCCTGGATCGCCAGCAAATCACTGGTTACCTCAAGCAGGCTTCTCAGCGCGGCGATGCCTGGATCGGCCTGACGCTCGCGCCCGCGCACTCTGGCGGTGCCGAAGTGCTCGACCCTCTGGTTTTCAACGAGCGCGCCTGGCGGGTGTCGCAGGAAGAAGGTCAGACGCCATACGGCTACCGCACGGCGGATGAAACGTTGCGTCAGGGCTTCACCCGGATCAACTGCGAACTCAAGGCGCTGCAGACCATCCAGATACGCCAGTGCGGTTTTGCATCCTATGAAAAGTTTTGCCGTGATCTGATCAAGGCGCGGGTAGAAGAAGTCTTGTTGCAACGGGGCCGGCAGGTTGTCATCGATCCGGACCTGATCGAGGTGCAGATCGACGAGCGACAGAGGATGACCTTGCATGAGTTGATCGTGGGTGAGGTCGCGTTTTATGCCGATCAAACGGGGCAGCCGCTATACCCGCGTTTCGTGCTGCTGGACGGGCATCCGCCGTTCACTGGGCTGGATATCCGTGACATCGCCAGTTGGTCGAGAACCTTGCGTCCGGGGGAGCAATACATCGGTCAGCTGCGCGCCGTTGACCTCAATCCAGCCAATTCCGAGGGGCTGCTCAAGCGAGGCATTGCACTGGCCATCCTCCAGCGGCGGATGCGGGTGGCGATCATGCAGGGACAGTTCAATGGGCAACTGCCGCAGGCGCACGTTGAGGCCTTGCTCGGGGTAGTCAACCTGTACGTCGAAAATGATCCGCGACAGATCACCCGGCAGGCCGACGCCTTCGGCAACGTCGGGCACAGTGTTCTGCATCAGTTGCATCTGTTGTTGCGGCCGGTAGTGGGGGTCTATGTGTTCAGGCTGCGTCTGCAGGGGCAGGTCATCGAATACCTGTTTACCCCCGATGCTCCGGATGGCCGCGAGTTGCGACCGTTCAGCGAGTTTGTCAGTGCGGTCAAGACACTAGGCCTGGGCGACTACCTGCATCAGCGGCTCTACGTGAAGCATCAGCTGCAGGTGGGGAGCTATCTGCGTGAGCTTGAAGAATCGTCCAGAGCCACGCAGGCCCCAACGCTCAATGGCAGGATTCACATCACCGACTTCAACGAGTGTTACGAAAGCGTTCTGCACAAGGTGATTGCCGATGTGGATGAAAAGACCCGAAGCCTCAAGGAAATCATCGGCGGTCTGCTGTTCGACGCGGTGGTCGCGGCGGCGGGAGCCATCAGTATTGTGTTCGCGCCCGTCGGCATCGCCCTCACGGCCGTGCTGTTCACCAAAGCGATGGTGCAAGGGTTCGAGGCTTATGGGTTGGGCGACCGGGCACGCGCCATCGGGCATTTCAAGGACGCGCTGATCGAGTTGGCATCCCTGGGCAAGGCCGGGTTCACCAAGGCGTCGGTGACCCAAGTGCAGAAAAACGTCATCGGGCTGATAGGCGATGCTTACGTGATCGAGAAGCTGGTAGCCGAAGCGTCCGGTCAGACTCGATTGCCCAAACGCTTGCTGGAGGTGATTCAAGAGATCCTTGATGACCCGCAGAGCACTGCCAGCAAAACCACCCTCGCCTGATTGCGAGACATGGCCGGCGGCGCTTCAGGGATGGAGGTCGTCGGCCTGATAGCCCATTCGCCAACTGACGGCTCGCGCTGCCGCCAGCAAACGCTGGGCAGCCGGGCCGTTTTCATCGGCGTGGAACAGCGAAGTCGGGCCGACGATGGTGAGCACGGCGGCGATCTGCCCGACCGCGTTGAACACCGGCGCCGACAGCGCGTCCACACCGGGCATCAGCAAGCCATGCACATGATGCAGGCTGCGCGCGCGGATCTGTTCGCACAGGTCCGAATAGGTTTTTTCATCGGCCAGCGGATGATTGGCGACGGCGGTTTCCTGCTCGCGCAATTCATCGGTTTCGCGATGTGGCAGGTAGGCGCTGAACACCAGCCCGGTGGACGAACTGAGCAGCGGTAATACCGAACCCAATTGCGTCACCACCGTCACCGCGCGCACCGCCGGCTCGATGTGCACCACGGTCGCGCCCTGATTACCCCACACCGCGAGAAAACAGGTTTCGTTCAGTTCGTCGCGCAACTCGGACAGGGGCAGGGCGGCGACTTTGAGTACGTCCATACTGTTCAGGGCTGCAAGGCCCACGCGCAACGCTTCACGGCCGAGGCCGTAATGGTTGGTGGCGGCGTTCTGCTCGGCGAAGCCGCTGGCGATCAGGGCCTGGAGATAGCGGTGCACCTTGCTGGCCGGCATCTGCACATGTTCGGCCAGACGCGACAGCGAGGTGGACGGCGACAACTCGGCCAAAGCCTTGAGAATGTCGGTGCCGACCTCGGCGGAGCGGACTTTCTGTTTGCCGTTACTGTCGCTGGTTTTTTCCATGGTGCGGCCGGGTTCCAAAACGAATGGGCGTCTTTATAGCTTGACGCTGGATAGCGAGCAAATTACGTTATGCGTAATCGAATTACGATAATAACAACCCCGGCGTGCGCAAACCTCTGAGCCAGAGCGATGGGCCACTGCCGACTCCCTGTTCAGGAGGCTCCATGAACCTCGATTCAAACGCGTCGGAGCTGGCGTACCAGTCCGGTTTCGGCAACGAATTCAGCAGTGAAGCGTTGCCCGGCGCCTTGCCCATCGGCCAGAACTCCCCGCAAAAAGCCCCCTACGGCCTCTACACCGAATTGCTCTCCGGCACTGCATTCACCATGACCCGCAGTGAAGCCCGGCGCACCTGGATGTATCGCATTCAGCCGTCGGCCAATCACCCGGCGTTCGTCAAACTGGAGCGGCAACTGGCCGGCGGCCCGCTGGGTGAAGTGACCCCCAATCGCCTGCGCTGGAACCCGCTGCAGATCCCCGCCGAACCGACCGACTTCATCGACGGTCTGGTCGGCATGGTCGCCAATTCGGCGGCGGAAAAACCTGCCGGCATCAGCATCTATCACTACACCGCCAACCGCTCGATGGAGCGGGTGTTCTACAACGCCGACGGCGAACTGCTGCTGGTGCCGCAACTCGGGCGTCTGCGGATTGCCACCGAACTCGGTGTGCTCGAAGTCGCGCCGCTGGAAATCGCCGTGCTGCCGCGTGGCCTGAAATTCCGCGTCGAGCTGCTTGATCCGCAAGCGCGCGGGTACGTTGCCGAGAACCACGGCGCGCCGCTGCGCCTGCCGGATCTGGGGCCGATCGGCAGCAACGGTCTGGCCAATCCGCGGGACTTCCTCGCCCCGGTCGCCGCCTACGAAAACCTGCAGCAGCCGACCACGCTGGTGCAGAAATTCCTCGGCCAGTTGTGGGGCACCGAGCTCGATCATTCGCCGTTGAACGTGGTGGCCTGGCACGGCAACAACGTGCCGTACAAATACGACCTGCGCCGTTTCAACACCATCGGCACCGTGAGCTTCGATCACCCGGATCCGTCGATCTTCACCGTACTGACCTCGCCGACCAGCGTGCACGGGCTGGCCAACCTCGACTTCGTGATCTTCCCGCCACGCTGGATGGTCGCCGAGAACACCTTCCGTCCACCGTGGTTCCACCGCAATCTGATGAACGAATTCATGGGCCTGATTCAGGGCGAGTACGACGCCAAGGCTGAAGGTTTCGTGCCCGGCGGTGCGTCCCTGCACAGTTGCATGAGCGCCCATGGCCCGGATGGCGAAACCTGCACCAAAGCGATCAACGCCGAACTCAAACCAGCGAAGATCGACAACACCATGGCCTTCATGTTCGAGACCAGTCAGGTGCTGCGCCCGAGCCGCTTCGCCCTCGACTGCCCGCAACTGCAATCCAATTACGACGCCTGCTGGGCCACGCTGCCCGCCACGTTCGACCCGACCCGGAGATAACCCATGACTCAGACTTCCATCACCCGCAGTTGGGTTGCTTCGGCCAACGGCCACGCGGATTTTCCGTTGCAGAACCTGCCGCTGGGCGTGTTCAGCCTCAATGGCGCGGCGCCGCGCGCAGGCGTGGCGATCGGCGAGCACATTTTCGATCTGCAAGTGGCGCTCGAAGCCGGGCTGTTCGACGGCGCGGCACGCAGCGCGGTCGAAGCCATGCACGGCGGTCTGCTGAACGCCTTCTTCGACCTCGGTCGCGAAGCCCGCGTAGCCTTGCGCAGCCGTTTGCTGGAATTGTTCAGCGAGGGCAGCAGCCATCGCGGCGCCATCGAAGCCCAAGGCGCGAAACTGTTGCCACTGGCTGCCGATTGCCAGTTGCACCTGCCGGCGCGCATCAGCGATTACACCGACTTCTACGTGGGCATCGAGCACGCGCAGAACGTCGGCAAACTGTTCCGTCCGGACAATCCACTGCTGCCGAACTACAAGCACGTGCCGATCGGCTACCACGGTCGCGCCTCCACCGTGCGCGCCTCCGGCACCGACGTGCGTCGTCCGAAAGGCCAGACCCTGCCGGCCGGTGCGAGCGAGCCGACCTTCGGCCCTTGCGCACGTCTGGACTACGAACTGGAGCTGGGCATCTGGATCGGCCAGGGCAACGAAATGGGCGAGCCGATCGCCATCGGTGACGCCGCCGAACACATCGCCGGTTTCTGCCTGCTCAACGACTGGTCGGCCCGCGATATCCAGGCCTGGGAATACCAGCCGCTCGGCCCGTTCCTCTCCAAGAGCTTCATCACCAGTGTGTCGCCGTGGGTGGTGACGGCCGAAGCGCTGGAGCCATTCCGCACCCCACAACCTGCGCGCCCGGAAGGTGATCCGCAGCCGCTGCCATACCTGTTCGACAAACGCGATCAGGACGCTGGCGCATTCGATATTGAACTGGAAGTGCTGCTGCTCACCGAAGCCATGCGCGAACAGAATCTGCCGGCCCATCGCCTGACCCTGAGCAACACCCGCTACATGTACTGGACCGTCGCGCAAATGGTCGCGCACCACAGCGTCAACGGCTGCCAGTTGCAGGCCGGTGACCTGTTCGGTTCGGGGACTTTGTCCGGCCCGCAAAGCGGTCAGTTCGGCAGCCTGCTGGAAATCACCGAGGGCGGTAAAAAGCCGATCGAACTGGCCTCCGGCGAAGTGCGCAAATTCCTTGAGGACGGCGACGAAATCATTCTGCGTGCGCGCTGCGCCCGTGACGGTTTCGCCTCGATCGGCTTCGGTGAATGCCGCGGCAAAGTGCTGGCGGCGCGCTGACAGGAGCGGATCATGGATCTCTACACCTATTACCGCTCGACCTCGTCATACCGGGTGCGCATTGCTCTGGCGCTGAAAGGGCTCGACTACACCGCGTTGCCGGTCAACCTGATCGCGCCGTCCGGGGGCGAGCATCGGCAGGCGGCGTATCTGGCGATCAATCCGCAGGGCCGGGTGCCGGCCTTGCGCACCGATGAAGGCGAGTTGCTGATTCAGTCGCCGGCGATCATCGAGTACCTGGAAGAACGTTATCCACAGCTGCCACTGCTGCCCGAAGACCTTGCCGCCCGTGCCCATGTGCGCGGCGTGGCGGCGGTGATCGGCTGCGATGTGCATCCGCTGCATAACGTTAGCGTGCTCAATCGCCTGCGTCAGTTGGGCCATGAAGAGCCGCAGGTGGTGGAGTGGATCGCGCACTGGATCAGTCAGGGGCTGGCGACCGTCGAGCAATTGATTGGTGACAGCGGTTTCTGTTTCGGCGAGTGGCCGTGTGTGGCGGATGTTTATCTGATTCCGCAGTTGTATGCGGCCGAGCGGTTCGGCGTGAGTCTTGAGGCTTATCCACGGATTCGGCGGGTGGCGGCGTTGGCGGCTGAGCATCCGGCGTTCATCAAGGCGCATCCGGCCAACCAGCCCGATACACCGTAAGACCCTGTGGGAGCGGGCTTGCTCGCGAAAGCGGAGTGTCAGCTACGGGGATGTTGACTGACACACCGCTTTCGCGAGCAAGCCCGCTCCCACCTGTAGTCCGTGTTGCACCTAAAAAATCATAAAAACAAAACAGGTACCTTGCGATGCACAACCAGATTGCCAGCTTCCGCGCGGCACTCGACGCCCGTCCTGTGTCCCGCTATCAGTGGTTGCTCTTGATCCTGCTCGCCTTGCTGCTGGTCACCGACGGTTACGACGCCCAGGTGCTCGGTTACGTGGTGCCGGCCCTGGCCCAGGATTGGGGCCTGGAAAAAGCTGCGTTCGGGCCTGTTTTCAGCGCCAACCTGCTGGGCCTCACCCTCGGTTCCCTCGCGGTCACGCCACTGGCCGATCGCTTCGGCGTGCGGCGGATTCTGCTGGCGTGCGTGTTGATCTACGCCAGCCTCACGGTGCTGATGGTGTTCGCCGATTCGCTGAATACCCTGATGCTCGCGCGCTTCATCTGCGGCATCGGCATGGGCGGGGCGATGCCCAGTGCCATGGCCTTGATGTCGGAATATTCGCCGCCGCGTCTGCGCACGTTAATGGTGACGCTCGCGGCCTGTGGGTTTTCGTTTGGTGGTGCAGCGGGTGGTTTTGTCGCGGCGGGATTCATTGATCGCTTTGGCTGGCAAGCGGTGTTCCTTGCCGGTGGTGTCACGCCGTTGCTGCTGTTTCCGTTTTTGTGGTGGATGCTGCCCGAATCGCTGCCGCGTCTGCTGCGCGATGCACCGCCCTATGCGCGGCTGCGCAAAGTCACCGCGCGAATGCTGCCGGACTGGCAACCGCCGGCCGCGACCGTCGAACAGAACGAGCGCGAGCAGGGCAGCAAGCTGACCGTGGTCGAGCTGTTCCGCAACGGTTATGCGCGACCGACCCTGCTGATCTGGGCGACGTTTTTTGTCAGCCTGATTCTGCTGTATTTCATGATCAGCTGGCTGCCGACGCTGTTGCTGGAAAGCGGCCTGAAACTCAATGAAGCCAACCTGGTGACCTCGATGTTCCTGTTCGCCGGCACCTTGGGCGCGGTGTGCATGGCCTGGTTTGCCGACCGTTTGCAACGCAAGGTGCGCTTGCTCTGCGCGGTGTTGGCCGGGGCGGCGCTGTGCACGATTCTGTTGGGTTTGAACCACGACAATCCACGCTATCTGGTGGCCTGCGTGTTTGCCGCCGGGTTCTGCATCATCGGCGGTCAACTGACGCTGAACGCCTTCGCCAGTAACTTCTACCCGGCCCATGTGCGGGCCACAGGCACTGGCTGGGCGTTGGGGGTAGGGCGGTTCGGTTCGATCCTCGGGCCGCTGTTCGGCAGCATGCTGCTGGCGATGCACATCCCGGTGGCGCAGATTTTCTTCTTCTGCGCGATTCCGGCGGTCATCGCGGCACTGCTGATTATCCAGGTGCGCTCACCCTCGGACCCTACACAACCCCCTGTGGGAGCGGGCTTGCTCGCGAAGAACGATAACGCGGTCTGACAGAAAAAACGGCGGTGCCTGCATCGCGAGCAGGCTCACTCCTACAAAAAGCGTTTAGTGCACGACGGAGTTGGGGGGCAGCTGCCCAAGCCGTTCAGTCAGGCGCAGGCGCTGGACCGGATCGTCACTGAGCAGCAGCGCATGCTCCAGATCGAAGCGCTCGGCGTTCGGGCAGTCGAGGCGTTGGTACAGGCTGGCGCGGGCCAGATAATCGGCAGCGCTGGCGGTGCCCAGTTCCAGTACGCGTTCGGCGTCGATCAATGCGGCGATGTAATCCTCATGGGCCAGATGCAACTGACGCAGATTGCGTGACAGGCGCTGGAGCATCTGCTGCGGGGTGGCGGTGGCGAGATGATCGGCCTTGAGTTTGAGGTGCGCGCCGTACTGACGCTGCAACAACTCGCGACAATCGTTGGGATACAGACGCCGGCCACCACACGGGTCGAGCAGATGATCGGCACCGGGTACCCGCAGCAGGAAATGCCCGGGGAAGTTCACCCCGACCAGCGGGATTTCCAGACCGCGCGCCAGTTCCAGAGCAATCAAGGACAGGGTCAGTGGCTGGCCGCGACGGGTCTGCAACACTTTGTGCAACAACGCGACCTGCGGGCGTAGCGGCAGAAAATCGTCCTGGGCGAACCCCAGGTCATTCATCCGCCGCAGCAATGGCTGCGCCAGTTCGCTGACCGGCAGCATCGGCAAGCCGTAGCTGACGCGCTGCTGCAGCTCCTTGAAGTCTTGCTGCAGCGCTTCGACATCGAGGCCTTTTTCGTGCTCGGCAGCCATCCACAGCGCCGCGTCGAACAACGCGGGCGGTGAACGGTGCAGACACTCGAAAAAACGTTGGCGCGGGCTCATTGCAATCTCCGGAGAATGCCTCGTTTTAGCCCCGTCCGCGCCATTCGTCCAGTACCGGTCAGGTTATGCCGCAAAGTCACCGTTGCCGCTGGCGCTTATTCCGGTGCGCTTCAGCAATTTTTGGGCGCAAGCCTATACTGGCGTCTACCAGAAGTGATTCGGGAGCCTGCCGATGTTCGCTCTCATGCAAAGCACTCGCCTGGAATCGCTGCACCTCAGCGTTGACCCGATCACCGGGTTGAAGGCGGTCATTGCCATTCATAACAGTCGCCTCGGCCCTGCCCTGGGCGGATGCCGTTATCTTGCCTATCCCAACGACGAATCCGCGGTCGAGGACGCCATTCGCCTGGCGCAGGGCATGAGCTACAAGGCGGCACTGGCCGGGCTCGATCAGGGCGGCGGAGTGGCGGTGATCGTGCGCCCGGCGCATGTGGAAAACCGCGCTGCGCTGTTCGAAGCGTTTGGCCGTTGCATCGATCAGCTCGACGGTCGCTACATCACCGCCATCGACAGCGGCACCTCAGTGGCGGACATGGATTGCATTGCCCAGCAGACGCAGCATGTCACCAGTACCACCTCGGCCGGCGATCCGGCACCGCATGCGGCGATGGGCGTGTTCACCGGAATTCGCGCTACCGCCATGGCGCGGCTGGGCAGCGACAACCTCGAAGGTTTGCGCGTGGCGATTCAAGGTCTGGGCAATGTCGGTTATGCACTGGCCGAGCAGCTGCATGCGGCAGGGGCCGAATTGCTGGTCAGCGACATTGATCACGGCAAGGTGCAACTGGCGATGGAGCAACTCAACGCGCATCCGATCGCCAACGACGCGTTGCTCAGCACCCCCTGCGACATCCTTGCGCCGTGCGGGCTCGGTGGCGTGCTCAACAGCCATACGGTGACGCAACTTCGCTGCTCGGCGGTGGCTGGCTCGGCCAACAATCAACTGACGCATCTGGACGTGGCCGATCAACTGGAGCGGCGCGGGATTCTCTATGCACCGGATTACGTGATCAACGCGGGCGGGTTGATTTATGTCTCGCTCAAGCATCGCGGCGAAGAGTTGGGGACGATTACTGCGCACCTGTCGAAGATCAGTTCGCGGCTGACCGAAGTATTCGCCCATGCGCAGGCCGAGAAGCGTTCGCCGGCGCGGGTAGCGGATGAGTTGGCAGAGAAAGTCTTGTATCGCTGAAAAGCAAAAGATCGCAGCCTGCGCCAGCCCCTACAGGAAACGTATTCCAATGCAGGAGCTGGCGCAGGCTGCGATCTTTTCGATTCAAACGTTGTTACTTGGCAGCTTTCGCCGCTTTTGCCGGTTTGACCGGTGCTTCATCGGATTCTGCCGACTCCGCCTCTTGAACCACTGGCTCGGCCGGTGCGTTGATCAACTCCGTCAATGCATCAGGCTGGCTCTTGAACGCCTTGGCGAACACATCGCGGTTCTTCGCCATGTAGATCCCGACTTCTTCAACCTGCTGCTCGTTCAGCGACGGAACGGCTTTTTGCAACACTTCGGACAGCATCTCGGCCAGTTCGAGCATTTTGTCATGACGGTCAGCTTCGGCTTTATCCATGAACAAGCGCTCCAGATCTCGGCTGCTGCGGTATACCACTTCGACGGCCATTCACCACCTCACATGCCTTCACATTTAGTTGTCTTAGCGACTACTGTATTTATATACAGCGAAAGGATAAGCGAATCCCTGCGCTTTGGGTAGTGGCTTTTCAATGTAGACCGGATTCGGGATTTGTCAGTGGGATCGCAGTGCGGCCATTCGCGAGCAGGCTCGCTGCCACAATTGCTCGGGTCTGCGACCAAACGCCACGGCGCGGGTTTGGTGCTGGCTCGCCATGATGGCGTGGCCTCTTTTCTGCATGTAACTCAAGACGTGCAGAAAACCGTCACGTCCAACACGCATCATCCGCCCGAGTCGGGCTAAGGAACATCATTGTGAAAATAAACTGGGCCGAGAAACTGCGGCAAAACGTGCATCAACTGGCCGAGTCCCTGGGCAACCTGTTCGTCGAGACCTTCCACTATCTGGCGCTGTTTGCCATTGGTGCGGTGACCGCGTGGGCGGCGGTGATGGAATTTCTCGGCATGCTCGAAGAAGGTCACATCAAGATCGATGACATTCTGTTGCTGTTCATCTATCTGGAGCTGGGGGCGATGGTCGGGATTTATTTCAAGACCAACCACATGCCGGTGCGCTTCCTGATCTACGTGGCGATCACTGCGCTGACGCGTCTGCTGATCTCCAACGTCTCGCACCACAACCCGCCGGACATGGGCATCATCTACCTGTGCGGCGGCATTCTGCTGCTGGCGTTCTCGATCCTGGTGGTGCGTTACGCTTCGTCGCAATTTCCGTCGGTGAAGATCGAGAAACCGCAACGCAAGCTCGGCGCCGGTTCCGGTGAGCACCCCGAGATCGAGAAGGGCGAGCTTTAAAGTCCCAGCGACGGCCGAGGCTGGCCGGTGCTCTGCTGCGGTGGCGGGGGTAGCCCGTCGCCGCTGGTCATCGCTTCAAGGATCGCCATGGCGCTGTGGCCCTGTTCGATGGCGATGCCGAACTGAATGCTTTGCACCAGCCGTTTGAGCCTTACCGGATCGTTGCGCTGTTCGGCGCTGATCATCCGTTTGGCGACGATCCGGCCGTTGTTGGACAGGGTCAGCATGATGCTGCCGTCCAGTCCCTGAATGCTCAGGTTGATCTGATAGTCCGGCGCGAAGGCATCGGTAATGATCTGAAAAGGGTTGTCCATGATGCGTCACCGCCTGATTGAACGTGCAGTTGTTGACCGGCCGTGATCGGGTTGGTTCGCCATACCGGACCATCGGCCATTCCGTGGCCTGTGTTGTTGCGTTTCGTAGGAGCTGCCGAAGGCTGCGATCTTTTGATCTGCGCTGTTTTGACTTCGGTCATGAAGATCAAAAGATCGCAGCCTCGTTGCACTCGACAGCTCCTACACAGCTCCTGCACAGGTCATAGCAAGGGCTGTGCCGGGAACATTGTTGGACAATGGATACGGCACAAAAAAGGCGAGCACACGGCTCGCCTTTGTCATTTGTGGCCCGTTTCAGGGCAGAACCGAATAGATGATCGCCGACAGTGCAATCAGGCCGATCAGCACCACGAACACGTTGGACGCCTGACCCGAATACTGGCGCAAGGCTGGCACGCGGCGGATGGCGTACATCGGCATCAGGAACAACAGGCAGGCAATCACCGGTCCGCCGAGGGTTTCGATCATGCCCAGAATGCTCGGGTTGAAGGTCGCAACGGCCCAGCAACTGAGGATCATGAACAGCGCGGTCGCACGGTTCAGCCAGCTCGCCGACATCACCTTGCCACGACCGCGCAGGCTCTTGACGATCATGCCCTGAAAGCCTTCGCTGGCGCCGATGTAGTGGCCGAGGAAGGATTTGGTGATCGCCACCAGCGCGATCAGCGGCGCGGCGTAAGCAATGACCGGGGTCTGGAAGTGGTTGGCCAGGTACGACAGGATCGAAATGTTCTGCGCTTTCGCGGCCGCCAGATCCGCCGGCGACAGCGCCAGCACGCAGCTGAAGCAGAAGAACATCACCGTCACCACCATCATCCCGTGGGCCATGGCTAGGATGCCGCTGCTCTTGCGTTCGGCCTGGGCGCCGTAGCGTTGCTTCTGGTCAACCGCGAACGCAGAGATGATTGGCGAGTGGTTGAACGAGAACACCATCACCGGGATCGCCAGCCACATCGTCTTGAGGAACGTCGACAGCGGCATCGCCTCCCTGGCACTGGCGAAGAACGCACCGTTCCAATTGGGGATCAGGCTGAGGCCGAGCAACAGCAGCGCGGCGACGAACGGATAGACCAGCACGCTCATGGCTTTGACGATCACGTTTTGCCCGCATCGGACGATGGCCATCAGGCCGAGGATCAGCGCCAGCGACAGAATCGCCCGGGGTGGCGGGGTGATGTGCAATTGGTGTTCGAGAAAACTGCTCAGGGTGTTGGTCAGCGCGACGCTGTACACCAGCAGAATCGGGAAGATCGCGAAGAAGTACAGCAGGGTGATCAGCTTGCCGGCACCGATGCCGAAGTGCTCTTCGACGACTTCGGTGATGTCGCCCGAACGCCCGGACAGCACGAAGCGGGTCAGGCCGCGGTGGGCGAAGAAGGTCATCGGGAACGCCAGCAGCGCCAGAATCAGCAACGGCCAGAAACCGCCGACACCGGCATTGATCGGCAGGAACAAGGTGCCGGCACCGATGGCGGTGCCGTACAGACCTAGCATCCAGGTGGTGTCGGATTTGCTCCAGCCCTTGTGGGCAATTTCGGTGTTGCGTGTGCGATCTACAGCGGGATTTTCGGCAGCAGGTGTACGTACATCGGTCATCGTTTTTGCCTCGTTATTATTTTTGCTCGGGCTCACGGTTGGCGGGCCGCAAGTTGCGGCCCGCCGGGACGGTCAGGCAATGCGCGTCAGCATTCCACCCAGCTCACGGCCAGGCCGCCCCGTGAAGTCTCTTTGTATTTGTCGTGCATATCGGCGCCGGTATCACGCATGGTGCGGATCACCCGGTCGAGAGAAATGAAGTGTTTGCCGTCGCCGCGCAGGGCCATTTGCGTGGCGTTGATCGCCTTCACGGCGGCGATGGCGTTGCGCTCGATGCACGGCACCTGCACCAGGCCGCCGACCGGGTCGCAGGTCAGGCCGAGGTTGTGTTCCAGGCCGATTTCGGCGGCGTTTTCCAGTTGCTCCGGGGTCGCGCCGAGCAATTCAGCGAGGCCTGCCGCGGCCATGGCGCAGGCCGAACCGACCTCGCCCTGGCAGCCGACTTCAGCGCCGGAGATCGAGGCATTTTTCTTACACAGAATGCCGACGGCGGCGGCGCCCATGAAGAACGCGACCACATCATCGTCAGACGCGTCCGGATTGAATTTCATGTAGTAGTGCAGCACCGCCGGAATGATCCCGGCCGCGCCATTGGTCGGCGCGGTCACCATGCGCCCGCCGGCAGCGTTCTCTTCGTTGACGGCGAGGGCGAACAGGTTGACCCACTCCATCGCCGACAGCGTCGAACTGATGACATTCGGCTTGCCGATTTCCAGCAGGCTGCGGTGCAATTTCGCGGCGCGGCGCGGCACGTTCAGCCCACCGGGCAGAATGCCTTCGTGACGCAGGCCTTGCTCGACACACTCGCGCATCACCGACCAGATGTGCAGCAAGCCGTTACGGATTTCAGCGTCGCTGCGCCAGGCCCGTTCGTTGGCCATCATCAGTTCCGACACGCGCAAGTTGTGCTGCTTGCACAGACTCAGCAGTTCGGCCGCGCTGGAAAAATCGTACGGCAGCACCACGTCGCCGGCCGGTGCCACACCGGACTCGGCTTCCGCGGCTTCGATGATGAAACCGCCGCCAATCGAGTAGTACGTCTGCGTGAACAGCTCGGCGCTTTCGCCGAAGGCTGTCAGCGACATGGCGTTGGGGTGGTAGGGCAGGCTTTCGTCCAGCAGCAGGAGATCGCGCTGCCAGTTGAAGGAAATTTCTCTGTGACCGGCCAGAGACAGCAGACCAGTTTCGCGCAGTTGCTGGATGCGTGGGTCGATGGTCGCCGGATCGATGCTGTCCGGCCATTCGCCCATCAGGCCCATGACCGTGGCGCGGTCGGTGGCGTGGCCGACACCGGTGGCCGACAGCGAACCGTACAAGCGGATTTCCACGCGACGCACATCGTTGAGCAACCGTTGGTCGATCAGCGCCTGGGCGAAGGTTGCGGCGGCGCGCATCGGGCCGACGGTGTGGGAGCTGGACGGACCGATGCCGACTTTGAATAGATCGAAAACACTGATAGCCATGCTAAACCCTTACAAGCAATGGAGTAGGAATCGCTGCCATTTTTTGTAGGACAAGCGCAATGTCGGCGATACTGCCTACCTCGGTCCTACGTGACCAACGAAACTTCCTAAGAAAGCCTTTAGCAGGACTAAACGATGAGTCGTCAATTGCATGCCCAGACCTACGTCTGGCTGCAGGTGTTTTCCTGTGCCGCGCGGCACTTGTCCTTCACCCGTTGCGCGGAAGAGCTGCACATCACCCCGGGGGCGGTCAGTCAGCAGATTCGCCAATTGGAAGAGCGTCTGGGTTTTCGCCTGTTCCACCGACGAGCGCGGGGTGTCGAGTTGAGTGCGGAAGGCCAGCGACTGGCCATCACGGTCAACGAGGCCTATGGCAGCATCGATGCTGAATTGCGCCGTCTGGATGCCGGGATGATCAGTGGGATTCTACGGGTGCGTTCGATTCCATCGTTCCTCAGCAAATGGCTGACCCCGCGTTTGCCGCGTCTGCAACAGCGCTATCCGGACATCCAGTTGCGCCTGGTGGCCGAGGACAGCAGCGTGCCGTTGCATGAGGGCGATTTTGATCTGGCGATTGACCTGAATGACGGCAGCTATCCGGGGCTGTTATCCACAGCCTTGCTCGACGAACAGATTTTCCCGGTGTGCGCGCCGAGCCTGTTGCGTGGACGTCCGCCGCTGCATGGGCCGGTGGATCTGGTGCATTTTCCGTTGTTGCACGACATCACCGCGTGGCGTGGCAGTTATGAATATGCGGAATGGGAGTTCTATCTGAATGCGATTGGCTTCGAGGGTGCCGACGTACGGCGTGGGCACACGTTCAATCGCAATCACTTGACCATCGAAGCGGCGATCGCCGGTATGGGTGTGGCGATTGCCCGGCGCACGCTGCTCAACGATGAGCTGGAGCGCGGGACGCTGATTGTGCCGTTCGGCCTGTCGGTGCCCAACCACAAACGCTACGTGTTGCTGTATGCGCCGGGGGCGTTGAGCCATCCGGGCGTGCGCGCGGTGCATGACTGGCTGGTGGAGGAGGCGGGGATTTTCCGCAGCTTGCACCCGTTGAATGACGGGCAATTGTGACCAAATCTTGCGGGATAGCGAGGCAACCCAACTCCCGACCTTACCAGTGACTTGCCCGGTTGTCCGGCTTTTTTTGCGAATGAATATTTATCTTTTTTCAGGGGTTGAAATGTTCGCCGGTCGGGCCGATTGTTGTAACCAAGAGGTCAGGAAATTCAATTCGAGGCCTCTCGCGAGCTAGCTGAAATAAGGGATGAACTATGCAAATCCAAGTCAACAGCGATAACCATATTCAAAGCAGTAAACGACTGGAGGAGTGGGTACGTACAACTATTGAGAGCACGCTCGACCGTTATGAAGAAGACCTGACCCGTGTCGAAGTCCACCTGAGCGACGAGAACGGCGACAAACCAGGTCCTCATGACATGCGTTGCCAACTGGAAGCGCGGCCAAAAGGCCATCAACCGATTTCCGTCACCCATAAAGCCGATTCGCTGGAACAGGCGATCGATGGTGCAGCCGAAAAACTGGAACACGCGCTGGAGCACCTGTTTGGCAAACTGCGGGGCAAACCACGCGCCGCCATCGTGCCATTCAGCAAGGCGAATGACGCACTGCTGGAAGAAGAGTTTCTGGAGAACGAACAGGCAGCGATCAACAGTTGATGCGCTGATTTTTCAAGCCACCCCATGAGAACGGGCCTGCGCAAGCAGGCCCGTTTTTGTTTGTGCTGCTGAACAGTGTGGCGAGGGAGCTTGCTCCCGCTGGGCTGCGAAGCGGCCCCAAAACCTGCAAAGGCGTTCAACAGCCAGACCGCATTAGCAGGATTTACGTCTGCTTCGCAGCCGAGCGGGAGCAAGCTCCCTCGCCACAGTTTTTTTAGAAAGCCACAGACGTTTGTACATACACCGTACGTGGTTCACCCACGTACTTGCCCTTGTTGTTGTCATCGAACGAGCGG
This sequence comes from Pseudomonas sp. 14P5.3.2, assembly GCF_057799175.1. Lineage (NCBI taxonomy): Bacteria > Pseudomonadati > Pseudomonadota > Gammaproteobacteria > Pseudomonadales > Pseudomonadaceae > Pseudomonas > Pseudomonas sp. 14P5.3.2. The sequence continues at coordinate 242,732 of NZ_JBYOKU010000004.1, forward strand.
GTGAAGTACTGGGTGTTGAAGATGTTCTTCACCCCCACCGCCACGTTCAGATCCGACAATTGCGGGCCGAAGTCGTAACCGGCGCGGCTGCTGAACAGCATGTAGCCGGGGATCTTGCCGGTGCTGCCGTCGGCGCTTTCTTTCGAGGTGTTGGCGTTGTCGGCGAACTGGTCGCTCTGGAAGCTGCTGTCGACGTTGAGTTTCCACGGCCCTTCGGTGTAACCGACGCCAATCGTGCCTTTGTGTTTCGAGGAAAACGGCACGCGATTGCCCTTGTTCGGTCCGTCTTCGCGGATGGTCGCGTCGACATAGGCATAAGTGGCGTACACATCGAAACCGGCCAGTGCCGGGCTCAAGTCATCCAGCGCGTAGTTGACGCTGGTCTCGATGCCCTGATGACGGGTCTCGCCACGGGCGATCACCGAGTCGTTGGTCTGGTTGCTTTCGTACTGGTTGTCGAAGTTGATCAGGAACGCGCCGATCTCCGCGCGCAGTGCGCCGTTGTCATAACGGGTGCCGAGTTCCCAGGTGCGCGCCTTCTCCGGTTTCACTTCGCCGCTGCTCACGCGGTTGGGCATCTGGCTGTACTGCACGCTGCCGAACGAGCCTTCGGTGTTGGCGTACAGGTTCCAGCTGTCAGTCAGGTGGTACAGCACGTTCAATGCCGGCAGCGCGGTGTTGTAGTCGCCCTTGTATTTGACGTCGGTCAGGTTGTTGGTCTGCTGCGATTCGATCATCTCGTAGCGCACGCCCGGAGTGATGGTCCATTTGCCGATGTCGATGCGATCGTCGACGAAGAACGCATTGGCTTCGGTGCCACCGCGGGTGTCGCGGTCGTTGCGGCTGTCGGTGGTCGGGTATTGGTTGCTGCTGATCGGCGTGCGATAGCGCAATTCGTGGCCGGCCTCGTTGATGTAGCGGTAGCCAACGCCGACCTCGTGGCTGGTCGGGCCGAGGTCGAAGCCTTGGGCGAAACGCGTTTCGAAACCGCGCACCCAATACTCGCGCGGCGACAGCGAGAGGAATGTGCCCTGATCCAGATAACCGCTGCGAAGCGTCTTGGTGAAGAAGGTGTTGGCGGTGAATTCGCGGCGATCTTCCTGATAGCGATAGCCGAAGTTGAACATCGTCCGACGGCCCCAGAACTGATCTTTCAGGCGTGTCGACTGATACGGATCGGCGTCGTAATCGGCAACGCTGAGGCCGCCGGGCATGTCGGCCTTGCCTTCGTAATACTGGGCCATGGCGTTGAAGCTGTTGGCCTCGTCGAGCTGGTATTTGCCCTTGAGGATCAGGTCGTCGATTTCGCTGTCGCTGTGTTCGCGCCAGTCGCCGCCACGGGTGCCGGAGTACAGCAGCGCACCGCCCAGGCCATTTTCGTTGGTGCCGCCGGCCAGCAGGTTGGCGCTGGTCTTGAAGCCATCGTGACTCGACGACGGGCTGGTTTCCGTCTGGAAACCACCCTTGACCGTCGGCGCGTCGGGAATGGCGCGGGTCACGAAGTTGACCACGCCGCCGACGTTCTGCGGGCCGTAACGCACGGCGCCGCCGCCACGCACCACGTCCACGGCATCCATGTTGCCCATGCTGATCGGCGCGAACGACAACTGCGGTTGGCCGTAGGGTGCGAACGGTACGGGGATGCCGTCCATCAGTACGGTCGAGCGCGCGGCCAGGCGCGGATTGAGGCCGCGAATACCGAAGTTCAGCGCCATGTCGTGGCTGCCGGTGCCGTTGTTTTCCGGAGCGTTGACCCCGGGAATGCGGTTGAGCACATCGCGCGCCTGAGTCGCGCCCTGCCGTTCAAAATCTTCGCGGCGGATCACATCGCGGGCACCCGGGTGTTCGAACACGTTGACCTGCGCTGCATCACCGAGCCAGTCACCGACGACTTTCGAGGTGTCCAGCTCCAGCGCCGTGTCGCCGACCGGTTGCAGGCTGAAGGCATTGTTGCCCTCGGCGCGGGCTTGCAGGCCGGTGCCTTCGAGCAGCGCATCGAGACCTTGTTCGGCGCTGTAGCTGCCTTCGAGGCCACGGCTTTGCACGCCGCTGGTGATTTGTGAGCCGAAGGAAATCAGCACGCCGGCTTCACGACCAAACTGGTTGAGGGCGTTTTCCAGCGACGCCGGGGCGATGTGGTAAACCTTGGTTTCGGCAGCCATGACCGGCAGGGCGCTGAAGCTCAGGCTGGCGCCCAGTACGAGGTTGCGCAGACTGCGGGCCAGCGGCGTGAGGCGAGTGGGGTGCATGAAGGTTGATCCTGAGAAGGTTGAATCAAGGGGGCTTTCCTTCTCTGTCACGCCAGATCTGAAAAACGGCTCATTTATTTTTCGAGAGTAAAAGATCGCAGCCTGCGGCAGCTCCTACATTGACTCGGTGTACATCCTGTAGGAGCTGCCGCAGGCTGCGATCTTTTGATTTTGCTTCTAAGCCCGCGCCTCGACGCTGACCCAATAGCGGGTAAAGCGCCGCACTTTCACCGGCAGACTGATTTGCAGCAGATCAAGAATCCGTTCGCTGTCGTCCAGTGGATAAGTCCCCGATATCAGCAGGTCGGCCACTTTCGCAGCGCAATGCAACTGCCCGCGACGGTAGCGGCCGAGCTCTTCAAGGAAGTCGCCCAGGCGCATGTGCGCGGCGATCAGCATGCCGTCGGCCCAGGCGCCGCTGTTGGCGTCCAGTGGCTTGGCTTCGCTGATCGAGGTGGCACTGAAACTCAGTTGTCGGGCGATCGGCAGTTGCATCGGCGCGCGTCCGTTGGCGGTCAGTTCGACCGTGCCTTCGAACAGCGCGACCTGTGTGCGATCAGCAAATTGTCGAGCGTTGATACGGGCAGCACTGGTTTTCAACACACCTTGCGCCGTGCGCACTGCGAACGCTTGCGCGGTGCTGAGCAGGATCTCGCCTTCGAGCAAACGGATCAGTCGTTGCGCGCCATCCACGTCCGCCGCACTGGCTGTGTTGAGCTGCAACTGGCTGTCTGCGCCCAGCGCAATTTTGCGGCGTAGGCCCACCGGGCTGCGGTAATCGGCGAGCAGCGTCGGCAGCGGATTGTGCTCGCGCATGCCCCAGGTGACGGCGGAACCGGCACCCAGAAGCAGCAGCAACTTGAGGGTCTGGCGTCGACTGGAAGACTTCGGCCCGTTCAATGCGGCATGCGCCAATGGCGAAGCCACACCGCGCAAGCGCTGGTTGACCCGCTGCATGTGCTCCCACGCCCGACGATGTTCGCTGTGGGCGTCCAGCCAGTGTTGCCAGGCCTGTTGCTGACGCGGGGAGAGCGTGCCTTGCTGCATTTCCATCAGCCAGTACACGGCCTGTTCGGCCACTTGCGCAGAGAAATCCGGCACGCGGTTCACAGGGCGAAGTAGCAGCGCAGGGCGGCTTTTTGCAGATGACGTTTGACGGTGGCCACCGAGATGCCCAGCTCGGCGGCAATCTGCGGATAGGTCAGGCCATCGACCTGCGCCAGCAAAAACGCGCGTTTGACCGGTCGTGGCGAACCATCGAGCAATTGGTCCAGTTCGATCAGGGTTTGCAGGATGATCGCTTTGTCTTCTTCCGATGGCGCAACCATTTCCGGCATCTGCGCCAGGGTGTCGAGGTAGGCGCGTTCCAGATCCTGACGACGGTAATGATTGAACAGCACGCGTTTGGCGAGGGTGGTGAGAAAGGCGCGCGGTTCGATGATCACCGCGGGTTCGCGGGCGCTGAGCACGCGAATGAACGTGTCTTGCGCCAGATCCGCTGCGCTGTCCGGGCAGCCGAGTTTGCGCCGCAACCAGCCGGTGAGCCAGCTGTGGTGGTCTTGGTAGAGCGATTCGACGGGATGGGCGGACGGCAACGGTATTACTCCGGGCGCATGATCGATGCGTTAGAGAACAAGAACTGTTCGCATTGTAGGGGCGGGCGAGGGTGTCCGGCAATCAGATGCTTTTGCGTATGAGAATATTTATCATTAATATTGTTCGCCTGTTGGTCCGGTCTCGTCGGTCGGACGTTTTTTTCGTTTCAGGGTCGAAACATGAAAGGCAAACTCGCCTCACTTCCCATGTCCTATCGTCTGGCCGTCACCTCGCGGGTGCTGGCGGCGGTGTTCGGCGGCTATCTGGTCGCGGCGCTGGCCAGCGTGGCCCTGACGATGTGGTTACCGTTGAGCCGCGCCGAAGCTGTAGTGACTGGCATGACCATTTCCTTTCTGGTCTATCTGGTTGCGGTGCTGTGGTGTTTCGCTTGCCGCACGGCATGGTCGGCGTGGGTCGGATTGCTGGTGCCGAGCGTGATTCTGGCGACGGTGTCCGGGGCCGCACGTGGTTTGGGCTACGCATGAAAGAGGGCTTTCGCCAGTCGATGGCCTGGCTGCACACCTGGGCCGGACTGGTGTTCGGCTGGCTGCTGTTCGCGATTTTCCTGACCGGGACACTGGCCTATTTCAAGGACGAAACCACGCACTGGATGCAGCCGGAAATCCCTTTGCGCCCGCTCAATGCCGAAGCGAGCCTGACGCTGGCGCAAAACTATCTGCAACAACGGGCGCCGAATGCTTCACGCTGGCGGATCGGCCTGCCCAGCGCCCGCGAACCCGGCCTTTCCGTCAGTTGGCAAGACACTCCGGCCAGCCCTGGCAAGCGCGGCAAGTTCACTGAAAAGACGCTCGACGCGCAAACCGGAGCCGAAGTAGAACCCCGGGAAAGCATGGGCGGCGAATTCTTCTACCGTTTCCATTTCCAGCTGCAAATGCCCTATCCGTGGGGCCGCTGGCTGGCGACCAGCGCGGCGATGGTGATGTTCATCGCGTTGATCACTGGCATCATCACCCACAAGAAAATCTTCAAGGATTTCTTCACCTTCCGCCCGCGCAAGGGCCAGCGCACCTGGCTCGACGGCCACAACGCCGTGGGTGTGCTGGTTTTGCCGTTCCACCTGATGATCACCTACAGCAGCCTGGTGATTTTCATGGCGATGGTTATGCCGGCGAGCATTCTGGCGACTTACGGCAACAACCTCGGTGCGTTCTACGATGAAGTATTTCCCGAAACGCCGCTGCCGGAGCGCGCCGGCCAGCCAGCGACTTTGCCGCCGCTGGCTGCGCTAATGACGCGCGCCAGTGAGCACTGGGACGGCGGCCACGCGACACGGGTGACGGTCACTAACCCCGGCGATGCCAGTGCCTCTGTGCAGTTTTCCCGTGCCAGTTCCGACAAGATCACCTACGAGTACGGTAGCGATGTGACCTTCAATGGCGTGACCGGGCAGTTGCTCGGCGCCACAGCGGACAAGCCGCTGCCGATGGCGATTGCCGGGAGTTTTTACGGTTTGCACATCGGCCGTTTCGCCGGCCCGGTACTGCGCGGGCTGTACTTCCTCTGCGGCCTGGCCGGTACGGCGATGATCGGCACCGGGCTGGTGATCTGGCTCGGCAAGCGTCAGCTCAAGCACGCAAAAAGCAGCGTGATGCCGTTCGAGTTACGGCTGGTCGAAGTGCTGAACATTGTCAGCATGGCGGGATTGGTCAACGCGGTGGCGGTGTTCTTCTGGAGCAATCGTCTGTTGCCGCCGAGTCTCGATGGGCGGGCCGATTGGGAGGTGAACGCCTTCTTCATCGCCTGGGGCTTGAGCGTGGTGCACGCACTGCTCAGGCCTGGACGCAAGGCTTGGGTCGAACAACTGGCGCTGGCAGCGCTGCTGTTCGGCGCGGTGCCGTTGCTCAATGCGTTGACCACTTCGCATCACCTCGGCGTCACGCTGGCACAAGGTGACTTGGCGCTGGCCGGTTTCGACCTTACCTGTCTCGGCGCCGGTCTGTTTCTGACGTGGGCCGCCTGGAAGATGCAGCGCGCCGGGCATAGTGTGCGAGTGAAAAAAACGCCCCGCGAAAGGGCTCGGCCAATCGCGCTTGAGCAGGGGACGAACTGATGCTGCTGGCGTTGCTGCTGTGCTATGCCGGATTCACCGCGTTGTGCCTGTCGATGCCGCGGCATCACGACGAACTGCTGGGGCGCAAACCTTCAGCCCGGCGTGGTCGGGGTCTGAAACTCTTCGGTTGGCTCATGCTGGGCCTGTCACTCTGGGCCACCGTGGCTGCCAACGGTTGGGGCTTGGGTCTGGTCGACTGGTTCGCGGTGCTGATGTGCAGTGCGCTGGCGTTGGTACTGCTGATGCCATATCGACCGAAACTGGCCTTGGTGCTGGCCGCTTTGAGTCTGCTGGCAAGCCCGGTCGCTGCCTGGGCGCAGTGCTGACATGCTGATCGGTCATCCTCCGGAATCCCGCGACGACGAGCCACACGGCGCGCGTGCGCATTTTCTTCAGGTGTTTCTGTCGCAGCGCTCGCAGATGGAAGCGCTGGTGAACCGGCGCGTCGGCTGCCGGGCCACGGCGGCGGATCTGGTGCAGGATCTGTTTCTGCGTTTCTGGCGTCGGCCACTGGTGCAGGTCGAAGAGCTCAGTACCTATCTTTTGCGTTGCGCCGGCAACATCGCCATCGATCATTTGCGCAGCGAAGGTACGCGGGTGCGGGTCAATGAGGGCTGGCAACCGGACGCGCCGGACAGCCACGGCAGCGAACCGCAAGCTGCGCTCGAAGCAGGCAATGATCTGCGCCATGTCGAAGCGGCGTTGCGCGCCTTGCCCGAACGCACACGGCAGATCTTTTTGCTCAATCGCATCCACGGTCGCAAGTACGCGGACATCGCCAAGGCCATGGGCTTGTCCCAAAGCGCGGTGGAAAAACATATGATGCGCGCCCTCGAGGCCTGCAAGGCCAGCCTGCGCGAACCCGCGCCACGTCTGCCAGGGAAAGCACCGTGAATCACACCGACCGCATCGTCCCGACGCCGACTCAGGAACAGGCCGCACTCGCCTGGCTGAGTCTTCTGCATGACCGCCCGAGCAGCGGCGATCAACTGACCTTCAGCCAGTGGCTGCGCGCCGACCCGGCCCACGCCGAGGCTTACGCGCAGGCGCAAGTGCTGTGGGAGCTAAGCGAAAGTCCGGCGCGCACCCTGGCCGATGAAGATGCGTTTGCGTTGCAGGCTTACCTCAATGCGATGGATCGCCCGCGTCGCTCAGCGCTTGTGCGCTTGTCGGGCGCGCTGGCGATGGCCGCGTGTCTGATGCTGATGATCAGTCTCGGCACCGGCTGGCAACCGCAGCGCTGGGTCGATGATCTGGGCGCCGATTACGTTTCGGCGCCGGGCGAGATCCGCACCGTGACGCTGGCCGATCAATCGCAAGTCACACTGGATGCCGACAGCGCCATCGCCGTGGATTTCAGTCAGGGCGAGCGGCATGTGCGGTTACGTCGCGGCGCCGGATTTTTCAGTGTCACGCATACCGGCGAGCCGTTCGTGGTCGAGGCCGAAAAAGGTCAGGCGCGGGTACTCGGCACGCAGTTCGAAGTGCGTCTGCAACCTCGCGGTGCGCAGGTCACGGTGCTGTCCGGGCGCGTTGGCGTGACGGCGGATCGCGACGCGCCGCAGCAGATTCTGACGGCCGGCCAGCAAGTGGCCTATGGGCTGGGCACTGCGGAAAAACTGCACGCGGTGGACAGCGAAGCGCAACTGGCCTGGCGTCAGGGCTGGCTGAATTACTACAAGACACCACTGGCCGATGTGGTGCAGGATTTGCGGCGCTATTACCCGGGGCGGATCGTTGTACTCAACGATGAGCTGGCGGCGCGCAAGGTCAGCGGCAGTTTTCCGAGCAAGGACCCGCAGGCGGTGTTGAGTTCGCTGCAAGGAGTGATGGGGTTTGAGCAGCATCAGGTGTTGGAGCATCTGATTATTTTGCGCTAGGTCTACTGGCCTCTTCGCGAGCAAGCCCGCTCCCACAGGGGAATGCATTCCAGATGTGGGAGCGGGCTTGCTCGCGAAGGCGTCAGAACTACCGACGCTGCTCCCGAAAAATATTTTCAAAATTGTGGTGAGGTAAACCACAGGCCCATCCGTGTAGTGACTGAAACTGCGAGTCATTCGCATCCGTTGCGGTTCTACACAGGTCATTGAGCAATGAAGTCCAGGGCAAAATCGGGTTCGGTCAAACAGTGGTTAGGTGTTTCGGCATTGAGTTTTTGCGCATTGGCGCTGTTGCCGATGAGCGTGGCGCTCGCCGCTGAAACCGTCAGCAGCCCGGCGCAAAAGCAGTTCAGTTTTTCCCTGAGCGCCAAACCGCTGCCCCAGGCCCTGAGCGACTTCAGCCGTGTCACCGGGCAAAGCGTGGTCTACACCGATGAAGCGCCGTACGGCCTCAACGCCCCGGCGGTCAGCGGCCAGATGAGTGCCGAACAGGCGCTGCAACGCTTGCTCAGTGGCTCCGGCATGACCTTCCGCCGCACCGACAGCCACACCTTCGCGCTTGAGCCGCAACCCACCGCGGGCGCCCTCAATCTCGGCGCCACCACCATCACCTCGATGCGCGACGAGTCGATGAGCTACCAGCCGCCGCAAACCAGTTCGGTGATGCGCTCCTCGGCTTCGCTGCAGGAAATCCCGCAGACCGTCAACGTGATCCCGGCTCAGGTCATCCGCGATCAGACCCCGCGCAATCTCGACGATGCGCTGGCCAATATCAGCGGCATTACCCAGGCCAATACCTTGGGCAGCACTCAGGATTCGGTGATGATTCGCGGCTTTGGCGACAACCGCAACGGCTCGATCATGCGCGACGGCATGCCGATTGTGCAGGGTCGCGGGATGAACGAGACCGTTGATCGTGTCGAAGTGCTTAAGGGCCCGGCCTCACTGCTGTACGGGATTCAGGACCCGGGCGGCGTGGTCAATCTGGTCAGCAAGAAGCCGGAACTGACGCAATACAACGCTTTGACCCTGCGCGGCTCGACCTACGGCGACGGCAAGAATGGCAGCGGCGGCAGCTTCGACAGCACCGGTGCGCTGGGCAATTCCGGCCTCGCTTATCGCATGGTGCTGGATCACGAAGACGAAGATTACTGGCGCAACTTCGGCACCCATCGCGAGACGTTGATCGCGCCATCGCTGGCCTGGTATGGCGAGCGTACCAAGCTGCTGTTCTCCTACGAACACCGCGAGTTTCTCACGCCGTTCGACCGTGGCACGCTGATCGATCCGCGCACCAACCATCCGCTGGACATCTCGCGCAACGAGCGGCTGGACGAGCCGTTCAACGACATGGAAGGCCGCTCCGACCTGTACCACTTCGAGGCCGACCACGAACTCAACGACGACTGGAAAGCCCACTTCGGCTACAGCTGGAACCGCGAAACCTACGACGCCAGCCAGGTGCGCGTGACCGCCATCGACACCAAAAAAGGCACGCTGACCCGCAGCATGGACGGCACGCAAGGCGCGATCAGCACTGACCGCTTCGCCACCGCCAGCCTCGAAGGCAAGGTCAACCTGTTGGGCATGCAACATGACCTGGTGTTCGGCGTCGACGACGAGTACCGCAAGATCTACCGCGCCGACCTGATCCGCCAGAAAAGCCTGAGCACCTTCAGCTACGTCAACCCGGTCTACGGTCGCGAAGTCGAAGGCACCACCGTCAGCCCGGCGGACAGTGCGCAGACCGATCTGCTGCGCAGCGATTCGGTGTTCCTGCAGGACTCGATCCACCTCAATGACCAGTGGATTCTGGTTGCCGGCGGGCGCTTCCAGGAATACGACCAGTACGCCGGCAAAGGCGTGCCGTTCAAGGCCAACACCGACAGCAACGGGCAGAAATTCGTACCGCGCGCCGGTCTGGTGTATCGCTACACCGACGAGTTGTCGTTCTACGGCAGCTACACCGAATCGTTCAAACCCAACTCGACCATCGCCCCGCTCAGCGGCAGCAGCACCGTGCTCGACGGCAGCATCGCGCCGGAGGAAGCCAAGTCATGGGAGCTGGGTGCGCGCCTGGACATGCCGGGGCGCATCACCGGGAATATTGCGTTGTTCGACATCAAGAAACGCAACGTGCTGGTCTCCAACTCTGAAGGCCCGACCACTATTTACAGCGCGGCGGGCGAGGTGCGTTCCCGTGGTCTGGAACTGGACCTGACCGGCCAGCTGACCGACCGTTGGAGCGTGATCGGCGCCTATGCCTACACCGATGCCGAGGTCACCGAAGACCCGGACTACAAAGGCAATCGTCTGCAAAACGTGGCGAAGAACAGCGGCTCATTGTCGGCGGTGTATGACTTCGGCAGCGTGATCGGTGGCGATCAACTGCGGGTCGGCGCCGGGGCGCGGTATGTCGGCGAACGCGCGGGCAACGCGGTGAATGATTTCGACCTGCCGAGCTACACCGTGGCCGATGCGTTCGCCACTTATGACACCAAGCTTGAGGGGCAGAAGGTCAAGTTTCAGCTCAACGTGAAGAACCTGTTCGACCGCACCTACTACACCTCGGCGGCGAGCCGGTTCTTTGTGTCGATGGGGGATTCGCGGCAGATTTCGTTGTCGAGCACGTTGGAATTCTGATCCGCAACCGCGTCATCGTTCTTCGCGAGCAAGCCCGCTCCCACAGGTTCCCCGGTCGGACACAAACGTCTTGAACGGCCGCAGACCTTGTGGGAGCGGGCTTGCTCGCGAAGAGGCCCGAACAGGCAATAAAAATCCCCTCTAACGCAAAAACGCCTGCCGATATTCCCCCGGCGTCCCACCCAATACCTGCCGAAACCGGTTGGTGAAATGACTGGCACTGGCAAACCCGCACGCCAGCGCAATCTCCCCCAACGGCAACGCCGTGCCGCGCAACAACTCCCGCGCCCGGCTCAAGCGTCGCGCCAGCACGTACTGATGCGGCGGCAAGCCAAAGCTCACGCGAAACATTCGGGCAAAGTGGTATTCCGACAGCGCACACAATCCGGCCAGTTGCCCGAGGCTGATCGGCTCGGCCAACTGATTGTCGATGAACTCGACCAACTGCCGACGCTGATGCGGCGCCAGTCCACCCTTGAGGCGCAACCCCTGACGGGCGCCGACCTGGCTGAGCAAGGTATGGCTGATCAATTCATGGGCAATGCTGCTGGTCAGCACGCGCTCGGCAGGCTCTTCCCAATTCAGCGTCAGTAACTGGCGAAAACGTCGCGCTTGCTGCGGATCTTCCAGAAAGGTCTGCTCGCGCAGTTGCATCTCCCGCGGCTCGCGATCAAGCAGCGTGACGCAACCGAGGGCAAATTGTTCGGCGCTGAAATACAGGTGAGCGAGGCGGATATCACCGTTGATCACCCAGCCGGATTCGTGATCCGCCGGCAGGATGCACAGCTTGTCCGGCCCGCCCTTGTGTCCCGGTTGCCCGCGACGAAAAGTGCCGGTGCCGCCGGCGATGTAGCAGGACAGGGTGTGATGGCTCGGCGCTTCGTATTCCTGGGCGTCGTGGTGGTTGGTCCACAGGGCCGCAGACAAGCCGTCACCGAGCTCGGCGCTGTGCACAAGGCGCGCGTTCGGCGAGCGGTTGAGGGCTTGAAAGACTTGCAGGGTATCGATAGCGGCCATGTTCGGTTCTCTCCAACGCATTGCATCCTACTCCGTAGACGTCGCGCTGCCAGCCTGTCGGGCGACAAAAGCGCAAGAATCTGCAAGCGCCCCGACCCTTGCTGCCGCACCCTGAATCGCTGTTAAACGTAAAACCTGTGGCGAGGGAGCTTGCTCCCGCCGAGTGCGCAGCACTCATGAACGGGGCCGCTTCGCAGCCCAGCGCGAGCAAGCTCGCTCGCCACAGAGTGTCCCGTGTCCTCAGGAGTCTCGTCATGAACCTTTCGCTGTATCTGCTGACCGTGCTGATCTGGGGCACCACCTGGATTGCCCTGAAATGGCAACTCGGTGTGGTGGCGATTCCGGTGTCGATCGTCTATCGCTTTGGCCTCGCTGCGTTGGTGCTATTCGTATTGCTGCTGCTCAGTCGGCGACTGCAACCGATGAATCGGCGCGGGCATCTGATCTGCGTGGCGCAGGGTTTGTGCCTGTTTTGCGTCAACTTCATGTGCTTCCTGACGGCCAGCCAGTGGATTCCCAGCGGACTGGTCGCGGTGGTGTTTTCCACGGCCACTTTGTGGAACGCACTCAATGCACGGGTATTCTTCGGTCAGCGCATCGCCCGTAACGTGCTGATGGGCGGCGCGCTCGGCCTGTTCGGTCTGGGGATGCTGTTCTGGCCGGAACTGGCCGGCCATCACGCCAGCCCTGAAACGTTGCTCGGGCTTGGTCTGGCGCTGTGCGGCACGCTGTGTTTCTCGGCGGGCAACATGCTCTCGAGCCTGCAGCAGAAGGCCGGTCTGAAACCGTTGACCACCAATGCCTGGGGCATGGCCTACGGCGCGGCGATGTTGTCGGTGTGGTGCCTGGTCAAAGGGATTCCGTTCGACATGGACTGGTCGCCGCGTTACGTCGGGGCGTTACTGTATCTGGTGATCCCGGGTTCGGTGATTGGCTTCACCGCCTACCTGACGCTGGTCGGGCGCATGGGGCCGGAGCGCGCAGCCTATTGCACGGTACTGTTCCCGGTGGTGGCGTTGAACGTCTCGGCGTTTGCCGAAGGGTATCAATGGACTGCGCCGGCGCTGGTCGGACTGGTGTTGGTCATGCTCGGGAACATTCTGGTGTTCCGCAGACCTCGTGCAATACAGGTGCCGGCTCAGGGAAAGTTGGCCTGATGGTGAATTGAGTCGGGCGCTGTTTCAGCGCTCGACTCTTATGACGATATAAATCAGCAGCGGAAATATGACGTCGACAATGTGTCGGGCCCAGTCCTTGGCGTTCCAGGTTTGTGAAGTATCCATGTCAAACCATTCAACGCCGATTACTTGCAGGCACAAGTAGTAGATAAACAGCGCGATCAATAAACCGATGATTGAAAACCGCTTTGCTTCGTGAAATTTTTCTTTCGAAGCATTTATGTTTTTCAACAGATGATAAGTGCCTAACAGGCAAAACGCGGTGTAGGTCACTTCCAGCGTGATAATGAGCCAGTAGATCCGATGGTGAAGCATGGGGGAAGTGATCGCGCGATAGCGGATGCTGAGGTTGTGTTGGGTAGTGTCCATGCTCAGAACATGCCCGACATACTCATAGTTTGAAGCATAGTCAGTGAAGTTGCTGTACATCACCAGCAAGCCAAAAAAACTGATATAGCCCATCAGTATGACTTTGCTGAAGCGGATGATTTTATCCGTGGTCAGAGTGTTCAAGTGAGTGTTCTCCATGATATTTATCGAGAAGTCGACAAGTCAGGAGAGTTTATAGCGGGTGTTTTTATTTCGGTGCAGGGTTGAATTTCAAAACATGTGCGGGGAGAAACTTGTCGGGCAAGTATCTTTTGATACTTGCCCGATGTTTTTTAACCGCGCCAGACCTGTGGGTTCACCAGATCCTGTGGACGTTCGCCGAGCAAAGCGCTGCGCAAGTTGGCCATTGCGCGATTGGCCATGGCTTCGCGGGTTTCATTCGTAGCGGAGCCGATGTGCGGCAATGTCACTGCGTTTTTCAGCTGAAACAGCGGCGATTCGGCCAGCGGTTCTTTCTCGTAGACGTCCAGACCGGCGCCGCGGATGCGGTTGTTTTGCAGGGCTTCGATCAACGCCGGTTCGTCGACCACCGGGCCACGGGAGATGTTGACCAGAATCGCACCCGGCTTCATCAGCGCCAGTTCGCGGTGGCTGATCAGGTGGCGGGTCTTGTCGCTGAGCGGTACTACCAGGCAGACGAAGTCGGCTTCGGCCAGCAGTTGGTCGAGGCTGCGAAACTGTGCGCCGAGTTGCTGTTCCAGCTCAGTCTTGCGACTGTTGCCGCTGTAGAGGATCGGCATGTTGAAGCCCAGGCGTCCGCGGCGGGCGACGGCGGCGCCGATGTTGCCCATGCCGACGATGCCCAGGGTCTTGCCGTGCACGTCGCAGCCGAACAGCGGGGCGCCGACACTGGCCTGCCACTGGCCAGCCTTGGTCCAGGCGTCGAGTTCGGCGACGCGGCGGGCGCTGCTCATGATCAGGGCGAAGGCGAGGTCGGCGGTGCTTTCGGTGAGCACGTCCGGGGTGTTGGTGAGCATGATTCCGCGTTCATTGAAGTAGGCGAGGTCGTAGTTGTCGTAGCCGACCGACACGCTTGAGACCACTTCCAGTTTTGTCGCGGTTTCGAGTTGGGCCTTGCCGAGTTTGCGGCCGACGCCGATCAGGCCGTGGGCGTGGGGGAGGGCTTCGTTGAACTGGGCGTTGATGTCGCCGTTCTTGGGGGTGGGGACGATGACGTCGAACTCCTGTTGCAGGCGTTCGATCATGGGTGGGGTGATGCGGCTGAAGGCCAGGACTGTTTTTTTCATCGGGCTTGGGCTCGGCTGTCTTGATTGCCAAGCACGCTAACATTTCTGTTTTGGGTTGTCTTGGCGGCCTTTGGGCCGACCATGCTCTTGGGGTTTTGGGGGTTTATCCGTTGCTTCGGGGGTTGCGGCTGGCGGTTTCGCCCTTACGGCGAGTCACTTTGGCAAACGCCCCAAAGTAACCAAAAGTCTGGGCCCCGGCGTTCGGCCCTCGCTTAGGCTCGGGTTCCTTCGTTGCGGGATTCATCCGGGGGCATCGCCTCCGGTTTGCTTCGCTGCACCTCCTCTCGATGCATTTGGCTGCGCCAAACGGTCGCTGCGCTCCCACCCCCGGATAAACCCCTCCACTCAGCCTGCCGATGGGGCCGGCACGGCAAGATCAAGAGCCGCAGCCGAGCTTGCGCTCATCCTGTTGAGTGGTGAAAAGCATGCGGTCTGTCTGGACTGCTTTGCTTTTCTGTGGGAGCTGGCTTGCTAGCGATGGCGGCCTACGAGCCGACCAATCCCCAACTGACCACACCCAATCCAACTGTGGGAGCGGGCTTGCTCGCGAAAGCGGTGTGTCAGTCACCGCAAGTGTTGGATGTGTTGCAACTTT